>JBBIVG010000125.1:0-8998 GCA_037439865.1 Nevskiaceae bacterium | reverse complement strand
AAGGAGATCATCATCAACTCGGCCGGCAAGAACATGTCGCCGGCGAACATCGAGTACCGGCTGCGCGGGTCGAGCCCGCTCATCGCCTACGCCGTCTGTGTGGGCGATCGACGCCCATACAACGTGGCGCTGCTCGTGCTGGATCCCGAGGCGGGTGCGCGCTGGGCGTCGGAGCGCGGGCTGAGTCCGCAGCTCGGCGAGCTGAGCCGCAACGAGGACCTGCGTGCCGCGCTCAGCGCGGCGGTCGAGTCGGCCAATGCCGGGTTGTCGCGGGTCGAGCAGATCAAGCGGTTCGCGGTGGTGGGTACGGACTGGCAGCCCGGCGGCGACGAGCTGACGCCGACGTCGAAGCTGAAGCGCAAGCCGATCCACGAGAAGTATCGGGCGGAGATCGAGGACCTGTACGGGTAAGAACAGGACGCTGATAAATCGGTAAATCGGTGCCAGGCACCTATTTCCGCTCGGAAATAGGTGCCTGGCACCGATTTATTCACCCGGCGAGGGACCGGAGGCGCATCGTGCGGCTGGTCGCTGTGCTCGACTCGAGCCGCTCGAGCAGCTCGGTCGCCTCCGACGCCGGCAACGGCTTGCTCAGCAGGAATCCCTGAACTTCGTTGCACTGCTGGTCCTGCAGGTGCAGCAGCTGGTTGAAGTTCTCGACGCCCTCGGCGACGACCTGGAGTCCAAGCGCCCGCGCCATCGAGACAATTGCGCTCACGATCGTCGCGTGCCGGCCGAGGGTGTCGGCGCTGCGCACGAACGAGCGGTCGATCTTCAGGCGATTGACGGCGATCGCACCCAGGCGCCCAAGGCTCGAATAACCCATTCCGAAGTCGTCGATGGCGACGGAAACCCCGATGCGCCGCAGGTCGGCCAGCACCTCCCGCGTCCATTCCTCGTCGCGCATCATGAGCGACTCGGTGATCTCGAGCTCGAGACGCTCGGCAGGGAGACCGGTCTCGCGCAGCGCGTCCGCGACCACCGTGCAGAAGTTCCGCTGAGTGAACTGGACCGGGGACACGTTGACGGCCACGCGACCCGGCGACAGGTCCATGTCGATCCACTCCCGCATCTGCCGACACGCGGTTCGCAGCGCCCACTCGCCGATCGGCAGGATCAGGCCGGTCTCCTCCGCGAGCGGAATGAACTCGTCGGGTGAGATGCGGCCCAGCTCGGAATTGCTCCAGCGCAGCAGCGCCTCGACGCCGGAGATCTTTCCCGTCGAGAGGTCGAATTGCGGCTGGTAGTGCAGCGAGAACTCATTGCGCGCCATCGCGCCGGCGAGCTGGCTCTCGATGCTGAAGCGCGCCTGGGCACCCTCGTTCATGGTCGCATCGAAGAAAGCGCAACCGCCGCGCCCACGCCGCTTCGCGCTGTACATCGCGATGCCGGATTGCCTCAGCAGGGCGTCGTCGTCGGCGCTGTCCAGGGGATACACGGCGATGCCGACGCTCGCGGTGAGCGATACCGGCGCGACGTCCGCTCCTTCCGCGCTCTGCAGCGGCCGTGCCAGGCGCTCAGCGACGACGGCCGCGTCCTTCGGCTCGCGAATGGAGTGCAGCAGCACGATGAACTGGTCGCCGCTCAATCGCGCCACTTCGAATCCTGCGCCGCCCGCCGCGGTACCGCGCGAAATTTCGTCGTCGCGGCGCAGGATTTCGCGGAAACGCACCGCGACGCGGCGGATCAGCTCGTCGCCCACGATGTGGCCGAGCACGTCATTGATGCGCCGGAAGTTGTCGAGGTCCACGTACAGCACAGCCAGCATGTGGCCATTACGCCTTGCGGACTCCACGGACTCCTTCAGCATCTGCAGGATGCGCGCACGGTTCGGCAGGCCGGTGAGTCCGTCGAATTCCGACAATTCAGTGATGCGCTGGTCGGAGTTCGAGCGCTTCTCACCCAGCGCGAGCGCCATCTGCCGCACTTCGTGCGGGTGGAAGGGCTTTTGCAGGTAGAACAGCTTGTCTGCTGGCGGGACGCGGCGGCCAATGTCGACCGGATCCACGTCGGAGTAGGCGGTGCAGACGACGATCTCGACCTGTTTGTCGATCTCGCGGATCCTCTGCGCGGTCCAGATCCCGTCCGGTCCGGGCGGCATGCGCATGTCGAGGAACGCGACGGCGAACGGGCGATCGGCCGCGCAGGCGGCCCGGACGGCCTCGACCGCCGCCTCGGCCCCATTGCAGAACACCGCGTCGAACAACGGCGAATCAGGCGGCATTTTCGACATCAGGGCGGGACTGCCGCCGGCCACGAAGAGCCGCGTGCGCAATTGATCGATGGCCGCGCGGTCGGGGTTCGGAGCCTGGGCACCGAGGACCTGCCGGTACGCATCCAGCACCGGCTGTTCATCGTCTACGACGAGTACGCGGAGCGGGTGCCGGACTGGCTGCATCGTCATCAACCTTACGCCGCCTCGGTGGCGAGGCCCGTTTGCCGCAGCGGCAAGGCGACGGTGAAGGTCGCTCCGCCCGCTGCGCCGCTCCCGGCGTGCATTTGTCCGCCGAGCGCATTGACGGCATTGGCGCACCAGTGCAGCCCGATGCCGTGGTTCGTGTCGCGCGACTTGGTCGAGAAACCTTTCTCGAAGACCCGCGGGAGATCGTCCGGCGCGATGCCCGTGCCGTCGTCGGAAAAGCGCAGCGTCAGCATTTCCCGGCCGTCGGTGGCGACCGCGACGGCGCAGGAGATTGCCAGCCGGCCTCGACCATCGCCCGGGCCGCGCACCGCCTCCGCGGCGTTCTGGACGATGTTCTGTACGACCTGCTGCATCGTGATGCGGGGCAGGGACAGGACTCCCGCCTGCCGCACCGATTCGTCGAGATCGATCGACAGGCGCTGCCGCAGCTTGGGCGGCACCATCTCTACGCCCTGCTCGATGAGCGCCGCGAGCGCTACGTTCTCGACGACCGGTCCGCGGCGCGAAGCCTGCAGCTGCTGGGCCAGCGTCGCCTGGATCACCTCCGTCTGCCGCTCGATCGACGCTAGATCGTCTCCCGCGCGGCCGACGACCTGCGCGAGCTCCCGCGCGGCGAGTCGCAGGAAGAGATCGAGGTCCGCGCATCGTGCCGGGTCGCCCGTCCCGGCCTCGATCTCGGCGATCACCATCTCGATCTCGCCCGAAGGCGCGGTTCGCAACCGCTGCTCCAGCGTCGCGACCGACACCGCGAGGGGTGTCATGGCGTTGCCGATGTTGTGCAGCACGCCACTCGATACGTGCGCTGCGCCGGCCTCGTAGGACTGGTCCACCAGGCGGCGACGGGCATCGGCCAGCTTGTCCACCATCCGGTCGAACTCGCGCGCGAGGACGCCAATTTCATCCTGGCGCCTGACGTTCATGCGCTTCGACAGGTCGTCGCCCTCGCCGATCTCGACCGCATGCTGCGTGAGCCTGCTGACCGGGCGCAGGACCATGCGACGCAGGGCGATCGCCAGCACGACGAGCACGATGACGCCCGCAATGAAGAGGGAGAGCAGCGCGTAGCCGATCGCATCGCGGCCCTGCGCGCTCACGATGCGGGGTGAATCGATCCGCAGCATGACCGACGGCCGGCCGAAGATGTCCTTGAGATTCAGGAAGACCTGGTTCGTGAGGTCCTGCGTCACGATCCGGGGCTCGAGCAACGCCGCGCGGCCCGCGTCCGGTGTCTCGGCCAACGGCGGCGTGATGACCTTCAGGTTCACCTGGGCCTGCTCGCCGATTCGGGCGGCCACTTCCGGCGTGATGACGCGCGCGAGCAGCACCGACCCGCGGTGCGGGCCGTTGCCGCCGCCATCGAGCACCGGGGCCGTCACGATCATCGCCGGACCGTGCTCGGTGACGACGATTCCCTTGGCCAGTTCCCCATTGCGGACGGCGGCGAAGAAAGGATGCGTCGGGCCGAGGCCGTCGCCCTGCAGCATGGCGTATCCGAGGTCGGCGTGGGTCGCGGGATCGAGCCCCTTCCGCCACACGAAGCGCGCGTCGTTGTCCAGGTAGGCGACGACGTCGAGACCGGCGTCTTCGAGCGTCACCGGGGTCATGTTCTCCTCGATGAACGCCGGGTTCTCTCCGGCCATGTATTGGTACGTCTCGAGCCAGTTGCCCCAGTCGGCGCTGAAGGTCTGCAGCTGGTCGAGTTCGCTCGCGATCGCCCGGCGCACCCGGTCCATGTCCGTGCGGGCGAGATCGGCTTCGAGTGCCTCGAAGCTCGGCAGGATCACCTCGCGCTGCACGGCGTAGTCGACGGCCCCGTACGTTGCGAACAACGCACAGAGCAGCAGAACCACCTTCGAGTACAGGCTCACGAGTGATGCGTCCGGACACCCACTCGGGTGTCCGGGGCGATCTTAGAACTGGTATCGGAACAGGTTGGCGACGCAGGTCACTGTCCGTGGTGGTCACGGGCGACCAAGCGCCCGCCGGATGCGACGTGCGTCACGGAAATAGGGAAAATCGGTGCCAGGCACCGATTTTCCCTATTTCCTGGCGCGTGCCGCCATCCAGAGCATCCCGAGCACGGCGCCAGCCGCCGCAAGCGCCATGTCCTTCTGTGCGTCCCAGGGATCACCCTGCGTGCCCAGGTAGGCGACACCCAGGTCGCCGCCGAACACCTCGGCCGCGAGCCACTCGACGAGCTCGTAAATCACGGAATGCGACATCACGAAGAACACCGGCATCAGGTACCGCCAGATCCCGCGTGGCGACATGCGCGCTTCGATGAGCTCCCAGCTCGCCGGCAGGATCAGTACTCCATACGCGAAATGCACGAAACGGTCGTAGTGATTGCGGCCGGACGGAGCCGGCCCACCCACCGCCTGCAGCCAGTCGCGCCACGGCACCTCGCTGTAGGTGTAGTGCGCGCCGACCTCGTGCAGGACCAGGAACACGAAGAGGCAGGTGTAGGCGAGGTTCGAGAACCGCAGCCGGCGGTACGTGCCGACGAAGACCGGCAGCGAAACAAACACGATCATGTTCTCGAGCAGCCAGTCCTGCCGGTACCACGGCGCGATCGCGAGCGCGAGCCAGATCGCGGCAAACGCGACGAGCAGGGCGGCGGGATACCGGTCGGAGGCCTGCATCGCCTCAGTGTCGCTGACCTGCGCGCTGGAGGCCAGCCTAGCGCTTCGGGTAGCCAACGGTCTGCGACAGCAGCACCTGCTCGTCGTGCGACAGGCCGAGCGCGTCGGCGATCGCGGTACGGTCGATCCAGGCGCGGATCACCGTGGCGAGGCTTGCGGATGCGCAGTAGAGGTAGACGTTCTGCGTGATCGCCCCCGCCGCGACCGACGCGTAGCTCTCCCGCCGGTCCACCGGCACGAGCTTCATGCGCCGGTGGTCCGCCACGTACACGAGATCGAGCGGCGCCTCGTCCACGAAGTCCTGGTAGCCCGTGATGCGCCGCAAGTCCTGGTCAGCGACGAGCCGCAGGCGGTGCTCCTTGTGGTCGTACAGGTAGGCGCCCGTCGGCAGCGCGACGTACACGTCGATCTCCTGCGCGTCGATCGCGGAGGGAGCCGTGCGCCCACCACCGCGACGGTTGACCCCGAAAGCCGCCCAGAGCAGCGACGACAGCACGGGAAGGGGCAACTCCTTGCGCGCGAATTCGCGCGACGACCGGCGTTTCACCAGGGCCTGCATCAGCGGCAGGCCGCCGGTCCGATCGGGCGCAGGGAGTGCGATGGACTTCGTCGAACTGCCGCGCGCCGGACGCGGACGCAACTGCCCCATCACGCCGAGCGCCATCTTGGTCAGCGTGCTCATGGTCGCCTCCTTTCGAGCATTGGACGGCCGGGCCGTCCTACTTGCCGACCGCGCCGAGTCTCCGCATGTCGTAGTGGGCCTTGTCGCGCTCCACGTCCGTCATGGTCTCCGTGCCTTCGACCACCATGACGCGCACGGGCCGCACGCCGCACAGTTCGAGCACGTCGCTCACGACGTTGCGGATGCTGCGTGGGCTGCGGTCCACCTCGTCGAAGAGCTCCGGCATGCCGCGCGTCACGACGATCCGTGCCGACCGGCCCTTCAGCAGCCGCTGCGGACGCTGGCCGGGGCCGCGCTCCGCGAACGCAAATCCCGGCCGCATGACCTGCTCGAGGAAGCCCTTGAGCTTCGCCGGCATCGTGCCGAGCCAGAGCGGGTAGAACACGACAATGTGGTCGGCCCACGTGATTGCCTTCTGCGCCGCGAGGATCGACGGCGGCACCTTGCCCTTGACGTACGACCGGGCGTTGCGCAGCAGTGGGAAGCGCAGTTCGCCGACGCGAATGACCTTCACGTCGTGCCCGCCTTCGCGCGCGCCCTGGCGGTAGAAGTCCGCCAGCTCGTGGACGAAATGAGCGCCCGTCGGGTCCGGGTGACCGTCGATGATCAGGATGCGGTTCGTCATGGGATACCTGCCCTGGCACGCGCCGTTACGTCACCGCAGGCTAGCGCCCGGGCCGCGGGCGCAACAGTCGTATTCTGTGCAATACGGCGGGTCAGCCGGCGGTCTCGTGGGCAACGTCGGCCAGGAAGTCGCTCTTCTGCAGCGACTCGAGGTAAGGACGCCACGCGGGATAGAGTCGTGCAAAATCGGCCAAGATCTGCGCCAGCGGCACGTCGTCGAAGCTCCCGCGCTGGGTCACGTATTCCATGTGCCGGTGGCCCTGCCGGTCGAACGGGTGGTAGATCGAGTCCGCCCGGCCATCGAACTCGAGCGGCAGCAATCCGAACCGGTCACAGAGCTCGACGTTGAAGGCCGGCGTCGCCTTGAGCCAACGGCCCTCGAGGCGGATCTCGGTGAAGCCGTGCCAGTAGAAGACATCGGTCCCCATCACCTGGCGCATGCGCTCGGTGGAGAGGTGATTGCGGACGTCCGCGAAGCCGACCCGTGCCGGAATGCCCGCCGCCCGGCACGCAGCCGCCAGCAGCGTCGCCTTGGGTACGCACCAGCCATGGCCGTTCGCGATGACTGCGCTCGCTCGCATGCCCTCGGGCGCGAGATTGATGCGGTACGGGTCGTAGCGGAAGCCGTCCCGCACGGCGTAGTAGATCGAGACGGCGCGCTCGACGTCGGTCGAGCCGCGTCCGTGGCGATCAGCGAAATCGGCGACGGCCGGGTGGTCGCTGTCGATCAGTGCCGTCGGGGCGAGGGTCGGGTCGGTCACGTTCGTACTCCTCCTCCTATTATCCGCATTCGGGGAAGCAGGACGAACTTTATGCGGGGAACCAACCCGCCCCGAGCCTGTCAACACAGGAATCGCAGCCGATCAGGGCCGGTCACCGCTGCGAGCCGGGGGACGATGCTCGATTCTCCATCCACCAGCGACACCGGGCGCTTCCACGTCCCGGACATCCCGTCGGTCCAGCATCGGCGTCCCGCCGTCGCGCCACTGGTGCGCGACACGTACGCGATCGTGCTCGCCGGCGGCAAGGGGACCCGCCTGCACGAACTGACGGCGTGGCGCGCAAAACCGGCCGTGCCGTTCGGCGGCAAGCACCGCATCATCGATTTCGCGCTGTCGAGCTGCCTCAATTCGGGCATCCGTCGCATTGGCGTCGCAACCCAGTACAAGGCCCACAGCCTGATCCAGCACCTGCAGCGCGGCTGGAATTTCCTCGACAGCCGGTTGCACGAGTTCGTCGAGGTCCTGCCGGCCCAGCAGCGCAATCGCGACAGCTGGTACGACGGCACTGCGGACGCGCTCTACCAGAACCTGGACCTGCTGCGCATGGAAGAGCCGCGCTTCGTGCTCGTGCTGGCCGGCGACCACATCTACAAGATGGACTACGGCGTCATGCTGGCGGAACACGTCGAGCACGAGGCCGACGTGACGCTCGCCAGCATCGACGTGCCGCTCGCGTCGGCATCGTCATTCGGCGTGATGCGTGTGGACGGCCGGGGCTGGCTGCGCGAGTTCGCGGAAAAGCCTGGCTCGCCCGCCCCGATGCCGGACGATCCATCGCGCGCCCTGGTCAGCATGGGGATCTATTTCTTCAACGCGGAGACGCTGTACCGGTACGTGCGCCAGGACGCCGATCGCAGGGAATCGACCCACGACTTCGGCAGGGACGTGATTCCGTCGATGCTGCTAGCCGGCCGGCGCATCAAGGTCCACCGGTTCGCGGACAGCTGCGTGAACATCGTCAACGGGCAGCCGTACTGGCGCGACGTCGGTACGGTCGATGCGTACTGGGAGGCCAACATCGACCTCACCCGCGTGCAGCCCGAGCTCAACATGTATGACCGCACCTGGCCGATCCGCACGCTCGAGGAGGACCTTCCGCCGGCGAAATTCACGCTCGCGGGCCCGGACGCGCGCGGCCAGGCGCTCGATGCGCTGGTGTCGAGCGGGTGCGTCGTGAGCGGCGCTGCCGCGATTCGATCGCTGTTGTTCACCGACGTGGTGGTGGAGCGGGGGTCGGTGGTCGAGGACTCAATCGTGCTGCCCGACGTGACGATCGGCCGCGACGTGCGGCTGCGGCGCGCCGTCGTCGACAAGTTCTGCGTGCTGCCCGATGGATTCGCCGCCGGGTTCGACCCCGCTGCGGACGCGGCGCGGTTCCACGTTACGAGCGGCGGCGTCGTGCTGATCACGCCCGAGATGCTGGGCCAGCAGGTCCACCAGTACGGCTGACCTGCGGGCCCGGCATACGGTCGTTGGACCATCACCAGCCTGGCTCGAACACGAGTACGCCCGCGAGTCGCAGGGGTCAAGACGCGGCGCAACAGCACCGCCCGCACGCATTGCTTGCCGTGCCCGGTTGAACGCGGAAAATCATGTGCCCTCACCGGGAAGCGACGAGAGCGGGGCACTAACATGCACAAGAGCCGACTGGCCGGATTCATCATCGACTGCAATACGACGGACCTGCTGGGAGCCGCCCGGTTCTGGGGCGGCGCGCTCGGCATGGCGGTCCGCTCGCTGCCCGGCGAGGAGGAGAAATACGTCCGCCTCGTCGACCCGACCGACGCGTTGCACATCGAGGTCCAGTCCGTGTCGCACCCGAGCCGCGTCCATCTCGACATCGAGA
>JBBIVG010000124.1:0-9041 GCA_037439865.1 Nevskiaceae bacterium | reverse complement strand
TGCGGCCATGCGTTTCGCGGAACACTTTGACGTCATCGTCGTTGGCGGCGGCCACGCCGGCACCGAGGCTGCCCTCGCAGCGGCCCGGAGCGGATGCCGCACGCTGCTCGTGACGCAGAGCATCGAGTCGCTGGGGCAGATGAGCTGCAATCCGGCGATCGGCGGCATCGGCAAGGGACATCTCGTGCGCGAGATCGACGCGCTCGGCGGCGCGATGGCCCGCGTGACGGATCGCGCCGGCATCCAGTTCCGGACCCTGAACGCCAGTAAAGGCCCGGCGGTCCGAGCGACCCGCGCCCAGGCCGATCGCCAGCTCTACAAGCGCGCCGTGCGCAGCCTGCTCGAGAACCAGCCGAACCTCAGCCTGTTCCAGCAGGAAGTCTCGGACTTGCTGCTCGACGGGGAACGAGTCACCGGTATCGTCACCCAGGTCGGCGTCGAGTTCTCGGCGCGAACGGTGATCCTCACCGTGGGCACGTTCCTCGGTGGGCGCATCCATGTCGGCCTCGACCAGTACGCGGGTGGCCGCGCCGGCGACCCGCCGTCGAACCGCCTCGCCGAAAAGCTGCGTGCCCTGCCGTTTCGGGTCGGGCGGCTCAAGACCGGTACGCCGCCGCGCATCGACGGACGCACCATCGACTACAGCGGTCTCGCCGTGCAGCACGGCGACGAACCGCGCCCCGTGTTCTCGTTCCTTGGCCGCCGCGAGGAGCATCCGCGCCAGGTGCCGTGCCACATCACCGCGACCAACGAGCGCACGCACGAGATCATCCAAGGCGGCACGGATCGTTCGCCGATGTTCACGGGCGTGATCGAGGGCGTGGGACCGCGGTACTGCCCGTCGGTCGAGGACAAGGTGGTGCGGTTCGCCGAGCGGGCCTCGCACCAGGTCTTCATCGAGCCCGAGGGCCTCGACACCCACGAGGTGTATCCGAACGGCATCTCGACCAGCCTGCCGTTCGACGTGCAGTTCGCGTTCGTGCGCAGCATCCGCGGTTTCGAGCGGGCGCACATCACGCGCCCTGGGTACGCGATCGAATACGACTTCTTCGATCCGCGCGACCTGAAGCCCACCCTCGAGACGCAGCACGTCCGCGGCCTGTATTTCGCCGGCCAGATCAACGGCACGACGGGCTACGAGGAGGCGGCCGCGCAAGGCCTCGTGGCCGGCATCAACGCCGCACTGGCCGTTCGCGGGCGGGAGCCGTGGTGGCCCCGGCGTGGCGACGCGTACATCGGCGTGCTGATCGACGACCTCATCACGCGCGGCGCGCCGGAACCGTACCGCATGTTCACCAGCCGCGCCGAATATCGGCTGACGCTGCGCGAGGACAACGCGGACCTGCGCCTCACGCCGACGGGCCGCGACCTCGGCCTGGTGGACGACGAGCGCTGGCAGCTCTTCGAGCGCAAGCGCGAGGCCGTCGATGCCGAGCTCAACAGGCTGAAGACCGCGTGGGTTCGTCCGGGCAGCGAGGCAGGCGCACGAGCGGAGTCCCGCTTCGGGCCGCTGACGCGCGAGCAGCGTGCGTTCGACCTGCTGCGCCGGCCGGAAGTCAGCTACGAAGCGCTGGCGGAAGTCGTCGGAGGCAGCGACGCGGACTGGCACGGCGACGAGCGTCTCGCCGCGCAAGTGCCGCTGCAGGTGGACGTGCAGGCCAAGTACACCGGTTACATCGACCGCCAGCACGACGAGATCGAGCGGCAGCGTCGCAACGAAGGGACGCGCCTGCCGGACGACCTCGACTATGCGGACGTGCGCGGACTGTCGAATGAAGTGCGGCAGCGACTGCTGGAGCATCGGCCGGCGACTCTCGGCCAGGCGGCGCGTATCCCCGGCGTCACGCCCGCGGCCGTGTCGCTCCTGCTCATCCACCTCAAGCGGCGTGAGCCGGGACGCGGCCGGCCACTGCGCGCCGCGACCAACAATCCACGGTGACGATGATGACGACGAGCACGGTTCACGCCCGCGGCGCCTGGCGGACAGGGTGGCTGGTTGCAGCGCTGCTGGCGCTCGCGGCCTGCGGTGGCGGGGAGCCGAAGGGCGCGAAGCCGGCCGCGGCGACTGCGCCTGCGAAGGCGGACGTCACGACGCTCACGCGGGGGAATGGTCCGGAACCCGATACGCTCGACCCGCAGCGCGCACGTACGGACAGCGCTTTCAATGTCCTGCGGGATGTCTTCGAGGGCCTGACGGCCGTGGGCCCGGACGGCGGCGCGGTTCCGGCGGCCGCGAGGTCGTGGGACATGTCCACGGACGGCCTCGAGTACACGTTCCACCTGAGGGATGGCCTCAAGTGGTCGAACGGTGATCGCCTCGTCGCGGGCGATTACGTCGCCGGCATGCAGCGGCTCGTGGACCCCGCCACGGCATCGCCCTACGCGCAGATCCTGGAGCCCGTGGTGAATGCGGCAGCCATCACGCGTGGCGAGAAGAAGCCCGCCGAGCTCGGTGTGAGTGCGCCGGACGAGCGCACCGTGGTGATCCGCCTGCAGAACCCGGCGCCCTACCTGCTCGGATTGCTCGCGCAGCCCGGCGCGTTCCCGGTCCACGGGCCGTCCCTCGCGGCGAACGGCGCCGAATTCGCGCGCCCGGGCAAGATGGTCTCGAACGGCGCCTTCGTGCTCGAGGACTGGGTGGTCGGCTCGGAAGTCGCGACCCGCCGCAACAGGAACTACTGGAACGACGCGGCGACGCACCTCGAGCGCGTACGATTCTTCCATCACGCGGACGCCGGAACGGAATTCCGGCAATACCGGGCGGGGCAGCTCGACGTCACGTACGTCGTGCCGCCCCAGCAGTTCGCGTGGATCAAGCAGAACCTGCCGGGCGAGCTGCACATCTCGCCGCAGCTCAGCGTGTACTACTACGGTTTCAACCTCACGCGCCCTCCGTTCAAGGACCGGCCGGACCTGCGCCGGGCGCTGTCGCTCGTCATCGATCGCGACAAGCTGGCCTCGGCAGTGACCGGGCTCGGGGAAGCGCCGGCCTACGGCTGGGTGCCGCGCGGCGTGGCGGACTACACGCCGCAGCACTTCGACTACGCATCGCGCCCCTACGCGGAGCGGGTGGCGGAGGCGCGGGAGCTCTATCGCAAGGCCGGGTACTCGCCGGAGAAGCCGCTCAAGGTGGAGATCCGCTACAACACCGGCGAGGTCCACAACCGTCTCGCCGTGGCCGTGGCGGCGATGTGGAAGGACGCGCTCGGTATCGAGACGACGCTGTACGCGGAGGAATTCCGCGCCCTGCTCCAGACCATCCAGGCGCGCAGGGAAACCGAGGTCTTCCGCTCGAGCTGGGTGGGCGACTACAACGACGCGTACTCGTTCCTGCAGCTCCTGCAGACCGGGTTCGGCATCAACCTGACCGGGTACTCCAATCCGAAATACGACACGCTGCTCGCGGAGGCGACGCGGCAACCGGACCTGGCCCGCCGGCGGGCGCTGCTCGAGGAGGCCGAGCGCGTGATGCTCGGGGACACGCCGGTGCTGCCGCTCTACTTCTACGTCAACAAGCACCTCGTGAAGCCGTACGTGCACGGCTGGCAGGACAACGTCATGAACGTCCAGTACAGCAAGGACCTGAGGCTCGGCCCGGCGAGCTGAGGAGCGCGTCACAGATCCGCCGTGGCAACTGGCCGGTGCGGTTGAGCGCCGCGACGGCTGTTGGCAGGATGGCGGCGTCCAGGGACCCGACCCACCTATGTTCTGGTTTGCAATTTTTGCGGCAACGGTATTCGGCCTGTACTTCTGGCGCGAGTACCGCATCCAGCAGCAGGACCTCGAAAGCGCGACCGCGCCGCACCGGGTCGGCGAGCGTTACATCGGCCAGGTCCTCACCCTGAGCGATGGCATCCGCGAAGGCACCGGCAAGGTCAAGCTGGGCAACCGCCGCTGGAACCTGCGCGGTCCCAACGTGCCGGCCGGCTCGCGCGTCCGGGTCACCGGCGTGGACGGCAGCATCCTGATCGTGGATCGCCTGCCCGGCTGAGCCCGGAATCCGTCCCCGTGCGCGGCCCATCGGGCGCTCTCCGGCAGCAATTCACTGTGTACTTATATTTGATATATACGCTAGACAAGGCTGTCGGGCTTGCCGCATCGGAAACTTGAACTTGATGATCCTTCCGGCTGGTCCAGGACCAGCGGTCACGGGCCCACCAGCAAGTCGTACTCCGCGCTGACGTTCGCCGAGAACTTCATTTCGCCCGCCTGGTAAGTCGCTTCCGGCGGGGGCGCGGCCGCCGCATCGGCCATGACCATCTTCGAGCGATACACGGGCATGATCGGTGGTGAGCCTGCTGCGTTCAGCATCCGCACCGCGCCCAGCTTCACGCCCGCGGCCTGAGCGAGGGTCTCCGCATTGGCACGCGCGTCCTGGACCGCAAGCGTCATCGCCTGCCGCTCCAGCGCCTTGCGCTTCGTCGAGTCGAGCACCGGGTCACCGACCTGGTTCACCCCCGCGGTGACTGCGCGCTCGAGCAAGGGGCCGAGCTGCTCGAGGTCCCGCAGCTCGACCTGGATCTGACGGCTGACGACATAGCCGAGGAGCACCCGCTTCCGATCCTTGTCGTTCCACGAATACTCGGGCTGCACCTGGAGGCGGGTCGCGTTGACGAGCTTGGGATCGATCCTGAGGTCCCGGCACAACGCCAGCACGCGGTCCACCGTGGCGGCGACCTCGGTCCTGGCCTCGGCCATGGTCGGGCGCCGCGCCTCGACGCCGAGGGTCACGTAGGCGAGGTCGGGTTGCGCCGATACCTCGCCCTGCCCGGATACGCTGACCGTCCGGGGTCGCGCCTCGTCGCCAGCGGCGAGGGCAGGCAGTGAGGCGACGGCCAGCAGGCCGGCAAGCAGGCAGTGACGGATGGACATGACGATCTCCTCGTCCGCGGGACCGGACCGGGTCCCTGCAGTCTAAGACAGTAAACGGCGCGACCGCCGGTCAAGGGTTATTCGACTCCCGAAACGCTTTTGATTAACATGCGCGCCTTTCGGCCCGGGGGAGGCCGAGTGATCCACGGAGTGTGAAATGACCTCGAGATCGGCCTGGCTCGCATTGGGCCTGACCCTCGCTGCGCTCGCCGCACCGGGAATCGCTTCGGCTGCCGACGCAGCGCGTGGCGCGAAGCTCGCCTATACCTGCCATGGCTGCCATGGCATTCCGAACTACAAGAACAGTTACCCGATCTACAGCGTCCCGAAGCTCGGCGGCCAGCACACGGCCTTCATGCTGGCGGCGCTCAAGGAGTACGTGAGCGGCGACCGTCCGCACCCGACCATGCACGCGCAGGCGGTCACGCTCCCCGAACAGGACATGCAGGACGTGGTCGCCTACCTGAGCGGACAGGAGCTCAAGTCCACGGGCCGCGCGGTCGGCACGGCTCCAAAGGCCGCGCAGACGTGCGTCGCCTGCCACGGCAACGATGGCGTCGGGATCCAGCCGGAGTACCCGAACCTCGCCGGGCAGCACGCCGACTACATCGAGAACTCCCTCAAGATGTACCGCGCCGGCAAGCGCAAGAACCCGATCATGGGTGGCATGGCGGCGAACCTGACCGACGCCGACATCAAGGAACTCGCCGCGTATTTCTCGAGCCAGCGCCCCGGCCTCTGCTCGACCGACGAGATCCGCAAGGCCGGCAAGTGCCCGGGCCTCTGATCCCGATGGGTTGAGGGACTCGTCACGGAGGCCGGGCTTGCCCGGCCTCCTTGTCTTCGGGCCCTGGACGTCGCAGGCTTGTCGGCCCGAATACGTGAGCGATCGCGCCCCCCGCGCATGACCCCGGCCCCTGCCAGCACCCGCGCCGCAACTCGCGCCGTTCCGGCCGGCGAAGGCGTGTACCTGATCGACACGCATTACGTGCGTCCGGGTCTCGCCGCCAGCCACCTCGTCGTGGACGACGGTCGGGCGGCTTTCGTGGACACCGGGGCGGCCCCGGCGGCGCCCTTGCTGCTGGCTGCGCTCGACGAACTCGGCATCGGCCGGGAGCAGGTGGACTACGTTTTCGTGACGCACGTGCACCTCGACCACGCGGGGGGCACCGGCCAGCTGATCCAGGCCCTGCCGAACGCGAAGGCGGTCCTCCATCCGCGCGGTGCTCCGCACATGATCGACCCGCAGAAGCTGATCGCCGGGTCGATCGAGGTCTACGGCGAGGAGACCTTCTATCGGCTGTACGGCGAGCTCGTCCCCGTACCCGCCGACAGGATCGTCGTGACCGAAGACCGGACGCGCCTCAAGCTCGGGCGCCGGACGTTCGAGTTCATCGACGCGCCCGGGCACGCGAAGCACCACCACGTGCCGATCGACCTCGACCACCGCGAGATCTACAGCGGCGACAACTTCGGCATCTGCTACCGCGAGTTCGACACCGCCACGGGGCCGTTCATGCTGCCGACCACCACGCCGGTGCAGTTCGATCCCGACGCGTTCCACGCCACGATCGACCGCATGCTGTCGTACCAGCCGAAGCGCATCTACCAGACGCATTTCGGTCCCGTGACGGACGTGGAACGCCTGGCCCGCGACCTGCATGCAAACATCGTGGAGCTCGTGCGGATCGCCCGGGAACACGCGGGCAAGACGGACCGCCGCGCCCTGATCGAGGCGGACATGTTCCGCTACTTCAGCGTGCGCCTCGACGCACACGGTTACACGGGCGACCTTGCCACGCGCCACCGGCTGCTCGACGACGACGTGCGGCTGAATGCGTCCGGGCTCGAAGTCTGGCTCAACCGCTCCTGAGGTCACTCCCATGTCTTCCTTCCGCGCCTTCCGCATCCACGAGATCGACCGCAAGATCGTCGCGCGCTTCGAGACGGTCACGCTCGACGACCTCACGCCCGGCGACGTCGTCATCCGCGTCAGTTGCTCGGACGTCAATTACAAGGACGCGCTGGCGGCCACCGGCAAGGGCCGCATATTGCGCAAGTACCCGCTGGTGGGCGGCATCGATCTGGCCGGCGAGGTCGTGAGCTCCGCCGACACGCGCTTTGCGCCCGGCCAGAAGGTGCTCGTGACGGGGGCCGGCCTGAGCGAGACGCAGGACGGCGGTTACGCGGAATATGCGCGCGTGCCTGGTGATTCGGTCATACCGATTCCGGCGGGCCTGACCGAGCTCGACGCCATGAAGCTCGGCACCGCGGGCTTCACTGCGGCACTCGCGGTGCACCGGATGGAGCAGAACGGGCAGAAGCCCGCGAACGGCCCGGTCGTCGTCACGGGCGCGACGGGCGGCGTCGGCAGCCTCGCGATCAACATGCTCGCGGGCCGCGGCTACGAGGTCGTCGCGGTCAGCGGCAAGCAGGAGGCCGAGTCGTACCTGCGCGAGATCGGTGCGGCGCGTGTCCTGCTGCGCCAGGACATCGACCTCGGCTCGAAGCCGATGGAAAAGGCGCTGTGGGCGGGCGCGGTGGACAACCTGGGCGGCCCGATCCTCACCTGGCTCACGCGCACGGTGGACCAGTGGGGCAACATCGCCTGCATCGGCCTCGCCTTCAGCCACGAACTGAGCACGACGGTGATGCCGCTCATCCTGCGCGGGGTGAGCCTGCTCGGCATCAACTCCGTGCTGACGCCGCGCGACGTACGCCTCGAGGTCTGGAAGCGCCTGGCGACGGATCTCCGGCCCGCGAAGCTCGACCGCATCTGCACGAAGGTCGTCGGCTTCGACGAGCTGCCCGCGCAGTTCGGCGCCTACATCGAGGGCCGCGTGACTGGCCGCACCGTGGTGAGGATTCCGTGACGAGTCCCGAAGACAGCAAGCTGCACCCGCAGACGCTGACGCACCTCGAGCGCCTGGAGGCCGAGGCCATCCAGATCATGCGCGAGGTGGTCGCCGAGTGCGAGAAGCCGGTGATGCTCTACTCCATCGGCAAGGACAGCGCCGCGATGCTGCACATCGCGCTCAAGGCGTTCTACCCGGCCAAGCCGCCGTTCCCGCTGCTGCACGTGGACACGAAGTGGAAGTTCCGCGACATGTACGCGTTCCGCGAGCGGATGGTGAAGGATCTCGGCTTCGAGCTCCTGGTGTACACGAATCCCGAAGGCCTCGAGCAGGGCATCAACCCGTTCACGCACGGCTCGGCGATCCACACCGACATCATGAAGACCCAGGCGCTGAAGCAGGCGCTGGACCTGTACGGCTTCGACGCAGCGTTCGGCGGCGCCCGGCGCGACGAGGAAAAGAGCCGCGCGAAGGAACGGATCTTCTCCTTCCGCTCGGCACAGCATCGCTGGGACCCGAAGAACCAGCGCCCCGAGCTCTGGCGCCTCTACAACGCGCGCAAGCACAAGGGCGAGTCGATCCGCGTGTTCCCGATGTCGAACTGGACCGAGCTCGACATCTGGCAGTACATCTACCTGCGCGACATCCCGATCGTGCCGCTCTACTTCGCGGCCGAGCGCCCGGTCGTCGAGCGCGACGGCGCGCTCATCATGGTGGACGACGAGCGCATGCCGCTCTACCCGGGCGAGGAGCCGATGCGCAAGAAGGTGCGCTTCCGCACGCTCGGCTGCTACCCGCTGACGGGCGCGATCGAGAGCGAGGCGGACACCCTGCCCGCGATCATCCAGGAGATGCTGCTCACCACGAGCTCCGAGCGCCAGGGCCGCGTCATCGACCACGACCAGTCGGCGTCCATGGAGAAGAAGAAGCAGGAGGGGTACTTCTGATGGCGCACGTCTCCGACCTGATCGGGAAGGACATCGAGGCCTACCTGCACGCGCACCAGCACAAGAGCCTGCTGCGCTTCATCACCTGCGGCAGCGTGGACGACGGCAAGTCCACGCTGATCGGCCGCCTGCTCTACGACTCGAAGATGATCTTCGAGGACCAGCTCGCCGCGCTCGAGGCGGACTCGAAGAAGGTCGGCACCCAGGGCGGCGACCTCGACTTCGCGCTGCTCGTGGATGGCCTCGCCGCCGAGCGCGAGCAGGGCATCACGATCGACGTGGCGTACCGGTTCTTCTCCACCGACAAGCGCAAGTTCATCGTCGCCGACACGCCGGGCCACGAGCAGTACACGCGCAACATGGTCAC
>JBBIVG010000123.1:0-9110 GCA_037439865.1 Nevskiaceae bacterium | reverse complement strand
AGCGCCTGCGTCCGGACATCGTCACGACTTTGCTGCGCGGCAACGTCGAGACCCTCGAGCGGCGCGGACTCGACCGCGCGGCCGTTGGCGATGCACTCGCAGGGGTTGCCGTACTCGTTGATCAGGCCCTCGGTGGACCACGTGAGCGAGTACTTGAGCACGTTGTTCGGGTGCTGGGGCAGGGCGCCGACCCGCAGCTTCACGCTGCGCAGCTCGTCGAAGTGTCCGATCAGCGCGTTGGCCGCGATGCTGATGAAACCCGGGGCGAGACCGCATTGCGGCACGAAGGCCGTCTCCGCTCCATCGGCGATTCGACGGACCGCGCGCGTTACTGCGACGTCCTCGGTCAAATCGAAGTAGTGGGCGCCGGCGGCACGCGCGGCCTCGGCAACGCCCACGTTGCAGTAGTAGGGCAGGCTCGAGATCACCGCCTCGACCGGGTGGGCCTTCAGGTGCGCGACCAGTGCCTGCTTGTCGCCGGCATCGAATCCGTGCGCATAGAGGTTGTCGAGCCGGTGTGCGTCCACGACCGAGCGCGCGACGCTCTCGTTGACGTCGGCGACGTGGACTTCGTAGTCGCCAGTCTCGGCGAGCAGGCCGGAGATCAGCGAGCCGATCTTGCCGGCGCCGAGGATGAGGACCTTGTGCATGAGAAGACTCCTGGTTCGGTTGGCCGCCAGTTGGCAGGGGATGCGCCCGAGCCTTGCCTGCAGCCCTGTTTGAAGGGCGCGATTCTGACGAAACGCCCGCAGGGCGTCACGCACTGTTCTATTGCACTGCAAAGATCCGGGGTAGGATGGCCGGGTGAACGACCATGCCCATCCCGCCGACTGGTCCCCGACGAGCTGGCAGGCCCGCCGCGCCGAGCAGCAGGCGACCTACCGCGACAGGACGGCGCTCGACCGGGCGGTCGTGGCCCTGAGCCGCCTGCCGCCGATCGTGGTTTCCTGGGAAGTGGAGGCCCTGAAGCAGCAGATCGTGGAGGCGCAGCAGGGCCGGCGTTTCCTCCTCCAGGGTGGCGACTGTGCCGAGTCGTTCGCCGACTGCGAGTCGGGCCAGATCGCGCGCAAGCTCAAGATCCTGCTGCAGATGAGCCTCGTGCTGCTGCACGGGCTCAAGAAACCGGTGATCCGGGTCGGGCGCTTCGCCGGGCAATACGCCAAGCCCCGTTCCGAGGACACCGAGACCCGCGACGGCGTGACGCTGCCGAGCTATCGCGGCGACCTCGTCAACCGGCCGGGTTTCACCGCCGTGGATCGCGAGCCGGACCCCGAGCTCCTGCTGCGCGGCTACGAGCGTGCGGCGCTCACGCTCAATTTCGTCCGCGCGCTGATCGACGGCGGCTTCGCGGACCTGCACCACCCGGAGTACTGGGATCTCGGGTTCCTGCACCACTCGCCGTGGCGCGACCAGTACCGCCAGATCGTGACGTCGATCTCCGACTCCCTCGACTTCTTCGAGGCGATCAGCGGCAGCCGCGTGCACGAGGCGAGCCGCGCCCCGTTCTATGCGAGCCACGAGGCGCTGCACCTGCACTACGAGCAGGCCCAGACGCGGTTCATCGAGCGACAGGGCCGGTGGTACAACCTCTCGACGCACCTGCCGTGGATCGGGATGCGCACGGCGGCGCTGGCCGGGGCCCACGTCGAATATTGCCGCGGAATCTCGAACCCGGTCGGCGTCAAGGTCGGCCCGGCGATGGATGCGGAGTGGGTGCAGGGGCTGTGCGAGGCGCTCAACCCGCAGCGCGCGCCGGGTCGCCTGGTGCTCATCCATCGGATGGGCGCGAAGCAGGTTGCCGCGCGCCTTCCGCCGCTCATCGAGGCAGTGCGCGCGACGGGAGTCCCGGTGCTCTGGGTCTGCGACCCGATGCATGGCAACACCGAGTCGACGAGCGCCGGCCTCAAGACTCGCCGCTTCGAGAACATCGTGGCCGAGCTGGAGGCGTCGTTCCGCATACACCACGAGCTCGGGAGTCACCTGGGTGGCGTGCACTTCGAGCTCACGGGCGAGGAGGTCACCGAGTGCACCGGCGGTGCCCGCGGACTGAACGACGGTGACCTCGGGCGCGCCTACCGCACGCAGGTCGACCCGCGGCTCAACACGAGCAGGCCCTCGAGCTCGCGATGCGGATCGCGGCGCACGCGCGCTCGGCCTGACCCGGGCTGCGCCGAGGTCGCGCTCGGCCTCATCCCTCGGCACCTCGCGCCACTGCCCGGGACCGAGCCCACGCACACTCCAGGGTCCGACGGACAGACGTATCAGCCGCAGGGTCGGGTGGCCGACCGCCGCCGTCATGCGCCGAACCTGGCGATTGCGGCCCTCGCGCAGCGTGAGCTCGAGCCAGGCGGTCGGGATCGCCTGCCGGACCCGGATGGGCGGGTCGCGAGGCCAGATCCAGTCGGGCTCGTCCACGAGGCGCGCCTGGGCGGGCAGGGTGGGGCCGTCGTTCAGGGTGACGCCCCGTCGGAGTCGGTCGAGGGAGAGTTCGTCCGGGACACCTTCCACCTGCACGAGGTAGGTCTTCGGGAACGGGGCCCCCGGCTGGCTGATTCGTGCCTGCCAGGGGCCGAAGTCGGTCAGCAGCAGGAGACCCTCGCTGTCGAAGTCGAGGCGCCCGGCGGGGTACACACCACGCACGGGAACATGGTCACGGAGGCACCGCCGATCGTCGGGGCTCGTGAACTGCGGCAGGACCCGGAAGGGCTTGTTGAGCAGGATCAGGCGCATCGTGGAAATTAGCGCTTGCCGGGCGCGGCGTGGCAAGACTATTCTCCATATTGCGCTGCAACAATCGCGCGCTCGGTTTGCGTTCCATCCGGGCGTCGCCGCACCTTGGAGCCTGCCTTGAGCACACAGCCGAAGCTCGATCTACCGCCGGGCTGCGCGGTAACGGGGACCCTTCGACCGGGATTCGAGACCGTCCTCACGCGCAACGCGATGGACTTCGTCGTCGAGCTCGCGCGCAAGTTCGGCCCGCGCGTGGAAGAGCTGCTCGCGCGACGCGCGGCGCGACAGAAAGAGATCGACGCGGGCAAGCTGCCGGACTTCCTGCCTGAGACGCGCGCCATCCGCGAGCGAGAGTGGCACGTCACGACGATCCCCGCCGACCTGCAGGATCGCCGGGTCGAGATCACCGGTCCCACGGACCGCAAGATGATCATCAACGCGCTCAACTCGGGTGCGAAGGTGTTCATGGCGGACTGCGAAGACTCGATGACGCCGACGTGGGACAACGTCGTGCACGGACAGATCAACCTGCGTGATGCGGTCGCTCGCCGCATCGAGTTCTCGAGCCCCGACGGCAAGCAGTACAAGCTGAATCCGAAGATCGCGACGCTCAAGGTCCGGCCGCGCGGCTGGCATCTCTACGAAAAGCACGTCACCGTCGACGGCAAGCAGGTGCCAGGCGCGTTCGTGGACTTCGGTCTCTATCTCTTCCACAACCACGCGGAATTGAAGCGCCAGGGCACGGGCCCTTACTTCTACCTGCCGAAGACCGAGAGCCACCTCGAGGCGCGCCTGTGGGCCGAGGTGTTCCGCCACAGCGAGGCGCGGCTCGGCCTCGCGCCGCAGACGATCAAGGCGACGCTCCTGATCGAGGTGATCCTCGCCGCGTTCGAGATGGACGAGATCCTCTGGGAGCTGCGCGACTACATCGTCGGCCTCAATTGCGGTCGCTGGGACTACATCTTCAGCTTCATCAAGAAGTTCAGCCGCTGTTCGGACAAGGTCCTGCCGGACCGCGCGCAGGTGACGATGACGACGCACTTCCTGCGCTCGTACTCCAAGCTGCTGATCAAGACGACGCACCGCCGCGGCGCGTTCGCGATGGGCGGCATGGCGGCGCAGATCCCGATCAAGGGCGACCCAGTCGCGAACGACGCTGCGATCGCCAAGGTCCGCGCCGACAAGGAGCGCGAGGCGGGCGACGGCCACGACGGTACCTGGGTCGCGCACCCGGGCCTCGTGCCGATCGCGATGGAAGTGTTCGACCGGCTGATGCCGACCCCGAACCAGCTGCACCGCAAGCTCGAGGACGTGCACATCGCGGCGACCGACTTGCTGCAGGTGCCGGACGGGAAGATCACCGAAGTCGGGCTCCGCAGCAACGTGGACGTGTCCATCCAGTACATGGCGGCCTGGCTCGGCGGCAACGGCTGCGTGCCGATCCACAACCTGATGGAGGACGCCGCGACGGCCGAGATCTCGCGCGCCCAGATCTGGCAGTGGATCCATCACCCGACCGGCGTGCTCGACGACGGACGCAAGGTCACGGTCGAGCTCTACCGGCAGATCACCCGCGAGGAACTCGCGAAGCTCAAGGCGCAACTCGGCGAGGCCGCCTATGCGGCCGGCAACTTTGACCGTGCGGCGAAGATCCTCGACGAGATCACGACCGCCGACGCGTTCGAGACCTTCCTGACCCTGCCGGCGTACCGCGCCATCGACTGACCGGATTCGCTCACACGAGGAACGAGAAATGACCGACAAGGCTGCAACCGCACTGCGCAAGGAATGGCACGACAACCCGCGCTGGAAGGGCATCAAGCGGCCGTACAAGGCCGAGGACGTCATCCGCCTGCGCGGCAACGTGCAGATCGACCACACGCTCGCGCGCCTCGGTGCCGACAAGCTGTGGAAGCTCGTGACCACCGAGCCGTACGTCAACTGCCTCGGCGCGCTCACGGCGGGCCAGGCGATGCAGCAGGTCAAGGCCGGCATCAAGGCGATCTATCTCTCGGGCTGGCAGGTCGCGGCCGACAACAATTCCTACCTGGCGATGTACCCGGACCAGTCGCTGTATCCGGTCGACTCGGTGCCGAAGGTCGTGGAACGCATCAATTCCACGTTCAAGCGGGCCGACGAGATCCAGTGCTCGCGCGGCGTGCACCCGGGCTCGAAGGACTACGTCGACTTCTTTGCGCCGATCGTGGCCGACGCCGAGGCGGGCTTTGGCGGAGTGCTGAACGCGTTCGAGCTGATGAAGGCGATGATCCGCGCCGGCGCGGCCGGCGTGCACTTCGAGGACCAGCTGGCGTCCGTAAAGAAGTGCGGCCACATGGGCGGCAAGGTGCTGGTGCCCTCGCAGGAGGCGGTCCAGAAGCTCGTCGCCGCACGTTTGGCGGCCGACGTCATGGGCGTGCCGACGATCGTTCTCGCACGCACGGACGCCGAGGCGGCCGACCTGCTCACGAGCGACGTCGACGAGAACGACAAGCCGTTCTGCACGGGCGAACGCACGCCGGAGGGCTTCTATCGCACGAAGCCGGGCGTCGAGCAGTCGATTTCGCGCGGGCTCGCGTACGCTCCGTACGCCGACATGGTCTGGTGCGAGACCGGCAAGCCGGACCTCGGGTTCGCGAAGACCTTCGCCGAGGCTATCCGCAAGAAATTCCCGGACAAGCTGCTCGCGTACAACTGCTCGCCGTCGTTCAACTGGAAGAAGAACCTCGACGACAAGACCATCGCGAATTTCCAGCGCGAACTCGGCGCGATGGGCTACAAGTACCAGTTCATCACGCTGGCGGGCATCCACTCGATGTGGTTCAACATGTTCGACCTCGCGGAGCGCTATGCGAAGGAGGGCATGACCGCCTACGTCGAGAAGGTGCAGGAGCCGGAGTTCCAGGCGCGCGACCGCGGCTACACGTTCGTGTCGCACCAGCAGGAAGTCGGCACGGGCTACTTCGACGAGGTGACGCAGGTCATCCAGGGCGGCCATTCGTCGACGACCGCCATGCACGGCTCGACCGAGGAAGAGCAGTTCAACACGGGCGGCGCGCATCACTGAGCGCGGCCTGCCATTGACCGGACGCGGCCCGGGCGGGTGACTGCCCGGGCCGTTCCTCATGATCGAATTCGATCCGGGTTGCCGCCGTTGCCCCCGCCTCGTCGAGTTCCTCGACGCGGGTCGGGCGCGTTATCCGGCATATCACTGCGCGCCTGTCGCGCCATTCGGCGTCGCACAGCCACGGTTGCTCATTGTCGGGCTCGCGCCGGGATTCCACGGCGCCAACGCCTCGGGCCGTCCGTTCACCGGTGATTACGCGGGTGTCCTGCTGTACCAGACCCTCTACGACTGTGGCTGGTCGAGCGCACCGGTGTCGACGTCGCGGGACGACGGGTTATTGCTCAGGGGCGCCCGGATCACGAATGCCGTGAAATGCGTGCCGCCGGAGAACAAGCCGACGCCGGCCGAAATCCGGACCTGCAACGCATTCCTTGCTGCCGAGCTCATATCACTCCCGGACAGCGCTGTGATTCTCGCGCTGGGAGCAATCGCGCACCGCGCGGTATTGCGCGCGCATGGCCTGAAGGCATCGGCGTACGTGTTCCGTCACGGCGCCGAACACGTGTTGCCGGACGGCCGCGCGCTCGTCGATTCCTACCACTGCAGCCGCTACAACACCCAGACGCGCCGGCTGACGCCCGGGATGTTCCGCGAGGTGGTCGAACGCGCAACGGAGCGCTCACGCGGCTGACGTTGACCGCTGACGCGTTACTGACGTTGACCGCTAACGCGTTACTGACGTTGACCGCTGACGCGTTACTGACGTTTCCGCGGAAACGCGGGCTGGCTAAACTCCAGGCGTGTCCGACGCCGCCCCCTTCGACCTCGAGACGTTCCTGAAGTCGCTGCCTGCGAAGCCGGGCGTCTACCGCATGCTGGCACAGGACGACACCATCCTCTACGTCGGCAAGGCGCGGCACCTGAAGAACCGGGTCTCGAGCTATTTCCGCGGCCGCGCACATAGCGAGAAGACCCAGGTGCTGCTCGGCCAGGTCGCGCGCATCGAGGTGACCGTGACGGCCTCGGAGATCGAGGCGCTGCTGCTCGAGTTCAACCTCATCAAGCGGCACCGGCCGCGCTACAACGTCCTGCTCAAGGACGACAAGAGCTTCCCGTTCATCCACCTCACCGCCCACGAGTTCCCGCGACTCGTGTATTTCCGGGGCTCGCGCAAGGAGCCCGGGCGGTTCTTCGGGCCCTACCCGAACAGCGTGGCAACGCGCGAGACGTTGTTGCTGCTGCAGAAGCTGTTTCGCATCCGTCCCTGCGAGGACACGTTCTTCGCCAACCGGTCGCGGCCCTGCCTGCAGTACCAGATCCAGCGCTGCACGGCGCCGTGCGTCGGGTTTATTTCGACGGAGGCATACGCGCAAGACGTCGCCGATGCCACGAAGGTGCTCGAGGGACGCAACGACGAGGTCGTGGTGGACCTGCGGCGACGCATGGACGCGGCCTCGGAGCAATTGCGTTTCGAGGATGCCGCCCGCCTGCGTGACCAGATCGCGATGCTGAAACAGATCCAGGCGAGCCAGTCGGTCACGCGCATGGCGGGCCAGGACGTCGACGCCGTGGCGGTGTCCACGGCCGGGCAGGACTCGTGCGTGTCCGTCGTCTTCCTGCGTGGCGGCCGGAATCTCGGCAGCAGCAACTTCTTTACGAAAGGCGGCCTCGCCGGGGAGGGCGAGGCGCTCGGCGCGTTCCTCGAGCAGTACTACCTTGCGCGGGAGGCGCCGGCGGAGATCGTCGTCAGTCATCCGATCGAGGACGCCGACCTTCTCGAGCAGGCCCTGTGCGAACGTAGCCAGCACCCGGTGAGGGTGCGAGCGAACGTCCGCGGCACACGGGCTCGCTGGCTGGCGATGGCGCGCGCCAACGCCGAACTCGGCCTCAAGATGAAGGCGGCCAGCCGCGCGGGCCTGGCCGAGCAGTTCGAGGCTCTTGGCGCAGAACTTGGGCTCGGGACACTGCCATCGAGGCTCGAGTGCTTCGACGTGAGCCACACGATGGGCGAGTCCGCCATCGCGTCCTGCGTCGTGATGGGGCCGGAAGGTCCGGTCAAGAGCGACTACCGCCGCTTCAATCTCCGCGACCTCACTCCGGGCGACGACTACGCGGGACTGAGGCAGGCCGTGGCGCGGCACTTCACGCGAGTCGCGCGCGGCGAGTCGCCCGTGCCGGACGTGCTGCTGATCGATGGCGGACCGGGCCAGCTTCAGGTCGCGCTCGAGGCGCTTGCGAAAGTCGGCGTGTCGCCGTCGATCACGGTCGGTGTTGCGAAGGGCGCGGATCGTCGAGCCGGCCAGGAGCGCCTTTTCTTGGCCGGTCAGGAGGCGCCGCTTATACTGCCCGCGGGCTCTCCGGCGCTGCGGCTGGTCCAAAGAGTGCGCGACGAAGCGCATCGCTTTGCGATCGCGGGGCACCGGAAGGCGAGGGACCGGATGCGGCGAGAGTCGTTCCTGGAGGAGATCCCCGGGCTCGGCCCCGCGCGCCGCCGCGAACTCCTCAAGGCTTTCGGCGGACTGCAGGGCGTCAAGCAGGCCTCCGTCGAAGACCTCGCCAAGGTGCAGGGCGTGAGCCGCGCGCTGGCGGAACGGATCTATGAGCGCATGAACCCGGGGTCCTGATCGCTTGAGCCTCGCGAACCTCCCGAACATCCTGACCGTCGGCCGCATCGTCGCGGTGCCGCTGGTGATCGTGCTGTTCTACTGGGCACACCCGTGGTCGAACCCGCTCGCGGCGATCGTCTTCATCGCGGCGGCCATCACCGACTCGCTGGACGGCTATCTCGCGCGGCGCATGGGCATCACGACGCCGCTCGGTGAGTTCCTCGACCCGGTCGCGGACAAGCTGATGGTCGCGACGGCGCTTGTATTGCTCGTCGGCCACGACACCCGGCCCCTCATCGTCATCACGGCCGCCGTGATCATCGGCCGCGAGATCACCGTCTCGGCGCTGCGTGAGTGGATGGCGCACCTCGGTGCACGGGCGAAGGTCGCCGTCTCGGGCATGGGCAAGCTCAAGACCATCGTGCAGATGACGGGTCTCAGCATGATGATGTTCCGGGAGGACGTCTTCGGCCTGCCGGTGTACGAGGTCGGCGTGGTGCTGCTGGTGGCGGCCGGGGTGCTGACGCTCTGGTCCATGGTTGCCTACCTCAAGGCGGCGTGGCCGAGCTGCGTCGTAACCCCCTCCCTTGACAGATGCCCGTAACCTCTTGAAAATTCGCGTTCCCTGACGGCCTGGGCCACCGGGGACGCGCGGGCGGGAATAGCTCAGTTGGTAGAGCACGACCTTGCCAAGGTCGGGGTCGCGAGTT
>JBBIVG010000122.1:0-9166 GCA_037439865.1 Nevskiaceae bacterium | reverse complement strand
CGCGGTCCGCGATCTCGGGCTCGAGGTCGCGCCGCGCCGCGTAGCGCTCCCGCTGCACGAAGGCCGAGCGCGGATCCGCCGCACGACCGACGGCACGATCGAGCGCGCGCAGCATCGCGGGCTCGAAGCGGCGCGCAAGACCGTCTCGCGGCAGTCGCAGGCAGTCGCCGATCGTGCGCACGCCCATGGTCCAGAGCGACTGCCGGCTCTTCTCGGGCCAGCGCGTGCAGGCGAGCGGCAGCGGCCCGAGCCGGCTCGCGAGCGCGTCGCGGGTGCGCAACGCGACCTCCTCTCCCGTGCGCGCAAACCAGAGTGACGCGAGCGGCGTCGGTGCGAGCGCGATCCGCGGCTCGACGCCCAGCGACTGCAACTGCTCGCGCAGCAGGACGAACAGGCGGCGCACATCGCCGAATAGCTTGAGGCTGCCGCGCACTTCGAGCAGCACGCCGTCGGGCGGCTCGAGCGCGACGCGAGGCGTGAAACCCGTCGCGCAGGTGGCGACGGCCTCGAGCAAGGCGCGTTCCGCGCGTACGTCGCGCGCGAGCACGTGCAGGCCCGGCAACAGTGCCAGCGCGGAGTTGAGCGCCATGCCGCGCGTGATGCCGGCCGCGGCCGCATCGGCATCGCAGTCGCAAACCACCTTGCCACTGCCCTCAAGGTCCACGATGACCGTGGCCGGGCCGCGGCTTTGCCCAGGCGCATCCGCGGGAGCTGCAACGGGAACCGCGATGCGCGGCCGCAGCGATTCGAGCACGTAGCCCGGCAGGTGAATCGCGAGCCACAACTCGGGGCTCGTCGCAACCGCGCGAGCCGCTGCGCCCGCGCCGCGCCCGCCGCCGGGAGCCGGACGCAATCGCGGGCGGTCCCGATCCGCGGGAGACGGCGGGACTGCGGGCGTGGCCCGACGTTTCCCGGGCAGGGACATGGTCAGTGCGTCGCGGCCTGTGCCGCGGGATCGAGCCAGCCGAGACGGACCGTCGCGGGCCGTCCGCCGCGACTCTTCAGGATGCGCACGGCAAGCCCCTGGCCGCCGGACTCGAGCGCGAGGCGCAGGACGGCGGGTGACGGCTCGTTGCCATCGGCGAGCTTGCGGAACAGCACCGCCATGCAGCGCGACTGCTCAGCCGCGAGTTGCAGGCGACGCAGCGCCTGCCTGTCACGGCACGCGGCCCAGCCGAGCACGGCACTGCAGGCGCCGGAGCGCAACGCCTGTTCCATCGCCCACTCGGCTGGTGGCGCGCGCACGACCAGGAGACGGCTTACATCGATGCCGCAGGCCGCGAGCGCCGGTGCATACGGCTGGTAAGGCGGCGCGACCCAGACGAGCCAGCCCTCCCCGTGCTCCTCCCGGCTCAGTGCAGCCAGCGCTGGCATCAGCAGGCTCAGCTCGCCGACGCCGCAACGGTCGGTGAGGATCTCTATGAGTCCCTGTGCAGGCCAGCCGCCGCCCGGCAGGCAGCGATCGAGCGCGGCGTAGCCCGTGGGCCGGCCGGAAGGCTGCGACGCCGCGCCGGTTTGCTCCCGCGCGCGCCAGAGGCCGGGGTGACGCAGCAGGTCGTCGAAGGAAGCCATGGCAGGAAGCGGATAGTGGTCAGCGATCTCCTCACGCCCGGCCCGCGTCCTGCCGCACCACGCCGACCACCACGCCCTCGATGATCAGTGACTCGTGCTTCAGGTCCACGCGCAGCGGCTCGAAGTCCTGGTTCTCGGGCAGCAGCCACACGACCGTGCCTTCCTGGCGATAGCGCTTCACCGTCACCTCGTTCTCGAGGCGTGCCACGACGATCTGCCGGTTGCGCACCTCGGGCGTGCGGTGCACGGCGACGAGATCGCCGTCGAGGATGCCGGCGTTCTTCATGCTCATGCCGCGCACTTTGAGCAGGTAGTGCGGCCGCGGCTGGAAGAGCTGCGGGTCGATCTGGTAGTGCGCCTCGATGTTCTCCTCCGCGAGGATCGGGCGACCGGCGGCGACGCGACCGATGAGCGGCAGGCCGAGTTGCTCGCGCAGCGAGTCGCGCAACTGGATGCCGCGCGAGGCGCCGGGCCGGAGATCGAGCACGCCCTTGCGCTGCAGGGCGCGCAGGTGTTCCTCGGCCGCGTTCGCCGACTTGAAACCGAGCGCCTCGGCGATCTCGGCCCGGGTGGGCGGCATGCCCTGCTGGATCACGGCGTCCTGGATGAAGCGCAGGACCTGGCGCTGGCGCGGGGTGAGATCGTCCATGGCGACTCCTGTATGCATTTACAGTATCTGTTTTTATATACAGGCTCCGCGTGCATTGCAAGTGCGACACGGGTCTTTCGCGGCGCCTACTCCCGACCGTCACGAAATGCGACCCGTACCGGCCACAGCTAGTACATTCCGGACGGATCCGGTAGCATCAAATAGCACGACTGTCGACCGCCGGCGGCCCCCCGCTCGCCTCGAACGGTCGGCTTCATTCGACTTAATAACCCTAACCACCAAGGACAGAAGCCATGAAAGCCATTGCTAAGGTCATGATCGCCGCCGCCGCTGCCACCGCCCTCGCCGGCTGCGTCAGCAACAGCGACTTCGAGAAGCACGTCGCCTCGTCGGACGCTGCAATCAAGGCTGCCGCGCAGGAAGCCGCCGCTGCCAAGGCCGCCGCCGACTCGGCTGCCGCCACGGCTTCGTCCGCTGCCAGCACCGCCAACGCCGCCCAGGCTGCTGCCAACCAGGCCGCCTCCGCTGCGAAGGCTGCCCAGGCCTGCTGCGACGCGAACAGCGAGAAGATCGACCGCGCCTTCCAGAAGTCGATGGGCAAGTAATCGAATCGCGGATTACCCGCAGTTCGACGGAAGACGCCGCGGAGACCCGCGGCGTTTTCTTTTCTGGCGTCAGTGAAGCGACGCGCGTACGGGCGTCGAGAGCGGCACCGGGACGCCCGTGGCCTGCAGGTACGCGCGCTGGGCTCCGTCCCAGTCAATCACGACGCTGTGTCCCGCGACGGCTGTGTTGATGAGCGCCGTCATCTGTCCGGGGTCCATGTCCGCAGGATTGTCCGTCCCCTCGAGGGGCGCGTGGCGCTCGACGTAGAGCGTGCCGCGCTGCCAGCCGACCTTGTTGGTCTGGTCGATGAGATTGACCTTCGTGTTCACCGGCACGAGCGGGAACAGCTCCGCGATGTTTTCCGGGTACATGCGGATGCAGCCGTGCGTCACCTGCATGCCGACGCCGGCCGGCTTGTTCGTGCCGTGGATGAGGTATGCGCCGCCCGGGATGTTGAGCCGCATCGCGTACTCGCCGAGCGGGTTGTCCGGCCCCGGCGGCACGACTTTCGGCAGCGGGTCGCCACGCTCCTCGTGTTCCTTCAGCACCGACTCCGGCGGATACCAGTTCGGTCGCTCCTGCTTCGACAGGATCTTGGTGATGCCGATCGGGGTCTTCCAGTCCATCTTGCCGACACTGATCGGGTAGGTGCGCACGACGCGTGGCTCGCCCTTCTTCGCGGGCGGGTAGTAATAGAGCCGATGCTCCGGCAGGTTGACGACGATGCCTTCGCGCGGGGCGTCCGGGAGGATGAACCGGGAAGGGATGAGGATCTCGGTGCCCTCGCCCGGCAGCCACGGATCGACGCCCGGGTTCGCGGCGAGGATCTCTTCATAGCCCACCCCGTTGCGGCGCGCGACGTCGAACAGCGTGTCTTCACGCGCGGCGACGGCCGTCGAATTGGCGCCGATGACCGTGTCACCGTTCGCCGGCAGCAGGTACTCGGCGCTGGATGCCACGCTTGCGACGAGCAGTGCTGCCGCTGCGGCGAACATCGTGCCGAGACCGTGGATTACGCGGGCCATGAAGTGAAACCTTGCCACCGGGTTGCGCATTCTAACGAGTGTCGGGGGTATCCGCGTTGACCGCGTGCCGGTCCGGCCAGTAGCCTTCGCCGCGCATAGGGGACGTCCATGGCCTACAAGCTGACCATCGAACTCTCGGAACGGGACCTGCGGCACTTCCGCCGCGAGCTGCGCCGGGCACGGGAGGCCGTGGGCATCGCCGACGACGAGGAGATCCTGAGCGCGGCCGCCGACCTCGTCGCGACGCTGCGCCAGACCGAGCTTCCCGACTTCGTGACGGCGCGCCTCGAGAAGCTCGAGACGGTGCTAGAGATGCTCGGCGACCCGGACTGGAAGCTCGACGAGGACGAGCGCAACCCGGTCCTCTCCGCGCTCGCCTACCTGTGCGACCCGGAGGACATCATCCCGGACGACATCCCGGGGATCGGGCTCCTGGACGATGCGGTGATGATCGAGCTCGCCTTCCGCGAGCTGCGGCACGAGATTGCGGCGTACGAGGATTTCCGGAGCTACCGCAAGTCGCTGCCGCGCCGTTTCCTGTTGAAGCGCGACTCGGCGACGCTCACCGCGAAGCTCGACCGGCGCCGCAGCCAGCTCATGGAACGGATGCACCGGCGACGCGCCGAGGACCGCCGGCGCGGACGGGGCTGAGGCTCGCCTAGTGCGCGCCGTCGCCTGACGGGGCGGCCGCGGCGACACGCAGCATCAATTCGCCGATATGCGCCGGTACGCCCTTGCGCGCCTCGGCGATCGCCACGCGGATCGCATTTGCGAACGCGGCACGGCTGGCGCCGCCGTGGCTCTTGATCACGACTCCCGCGAGGCCGACCATGCTCGCGCCGTTGTACGCGCTCGGGTCGAGCCGCGTCTTGAGCGCTTTCAGCGTAGGCGCGGACGCGAGCGCGCCGGCCTTGCGCAGCGGGTTGCGCGTGAATTCTTCCTTCATCACGCTCGTGATGAACCGCGCCGCTCCCTCGAGCGTCTTGAGCGCGACGTTGCCGGCGAAACCGTCCGTGACGACGACGTCCACGTCGCCGGAAAAGATCTTGTCGCCTTCGACGAATCCGCAGTAATTGATCGGCGCGGCAGCGAGCCTGCGGTGCGCCTCGCGGATCTCGTCCGTGCCCTTGATGTCTTCCTCGCCGATGTTGAGGAGACCGACGCGCGGACGGTCCAATCCGTGCAGGTCGGAGGCGATGATCGTTCCCATCACGGCGAACTGCACGAGGTGGTCCGCCGAACAGTCCGGGTTCGCGCCGAGGTCGAGCATCACGGTGTGGCCGTGCGCCGCGGGCACGGCGGAGACGATTGCGGGGCGGTCGATGCCGGGAATCATGCCGAGGACGAAGCGCGCGGTCGCGAGCAGCGCGCCGGTGTTGCCCGCCGACACGCAGGCCGCCGCTTCGCCCTTCTTCACCAGGTTGATGGCGACGCGCATCGACGAGTCCTTCTTGCGACGGACCGCGTCCTGCGGGCGCTCGTCCATGCCGACGACCTCGCTCGCCTCGACGATCGTGCAGCGCTGCGGCAGCGGCGAGCCGATGAGCGGGCGCATGGCCTCGCCGCGGCCGACGAGGATCAGCCGCAGGTCGTGGGTTGCAGCGAGGACATCGAGCGCTGCGGGAACAGCGACTTCGGCGCCGTGGTCGCCGCTCATCGCGTCCACGGCAATCGTAAGCCCGGCGGTCATGCGCGGGCGCGGCGCGGCCGGATTACTCCTGGCCTTCCTCGGCCGCCGGCTTCTCGATCACCTTCTTGCCGCGATAGAAGCCGTCCGGCGTCACGCGGTGGCGGAGGTGCGTCTCGCCGCTCGTGCGATCCACCGACAGCGCCGGCTTCGCAAGGAAGTCGTGCGAACGGTGCATGCCCCGCTTCGAGGGCGACTTGCGGCTCTTCTGGACTGCCATGATCTCTACTCCTGTCGCGGGTCAGCGCTCGCCCTTGTCGAGCAGCTCCCGCAGATTCGCAAAGGGTCTCTGCTTTTCCTCCGCCGGCGCATCGGCCGCGACGATGTGCTCGTCGGCCGCGCTCTCGCCGCATTCCGCGGCGTCCTCGTGCATTGGCACCAGCGGCATGCCAAGCAGGATCTGTTCCTCGATCAACTCCGTCACCGACAGGTGCTCGGCATCGCCGACCACCGCGTCGTATCCGCCGGGGGCTTCCTCGGCGTCATCCGCCACCACGATGACCTGCGCGGTGTCGTCCACCTCGCACGCGCACGGGCGAAGGCAGCGCTGGCAAGGCAGCATCACGCGGCCTGCGACGGTCACTTCGACCATCGGCCGCGCCTCGAACATGCCGAACGTCAGCTTCGCGCGGACGACTGTTCCGTCCAGCGCGCCTGCTTCGACGAGTCGGGGCAACTTCGACCGCTCGAGCTCGCGCTCGAGCGTGGCGGACCGGCCGGCAAGCTCGACTGCGTTGACGAGATCGGACCGGGCTGCCGACATGGGCCGCGTATAATAGTGACGGCCTTCCTCTGTGTCAAAACGAATTCGAGCTTAAACCCTTGTTTTTCAAGGACCCGAGCGCGGTGGAACTCGCGTGAGCGCCGCGCCGCGACCCCGGTTGATCCTCGCGTCGACCTCGTCCTACCGGCGGGCGCTGCTCGAACGACTCGCCGTGCCCTTCGAGTGCATCCGGCCCGACGCGGACGAGACGCCGCGGCCGGGCGAGTCCGCGCTGGCCCTGGCATCGCGCCTGGCGCGCGCCAAGGCGGAGTCCGTCGCGAGACAGGACCCCTGCGCGGCGGTCATCGGCTCTGATCAGGTGGCCATGCTCGGCGAGCAGAAACTCGGCAAGCCAGGCACGCTCGAGCGATGCATCGATCAGCTCACGCAGTCCTCCGGCCGCGACGTGGTGTTCGTGACGGCGGTACACGTGGTGGGCGGCCCGACGTCCGCGAACGAGTCCCACGTGGATCGCACGGTGGTGAGGTTCAGGAACCTCACGCGGCCCGAGATCGAGCGCTACGTGGCCGCGGACCAGCCCCTCGACTGCGCGGGTGGCTTCAAGGCCGAGTCGCTCGGCATCGCTCTTTTCGAGCGCATCGAGTCCGAGGACCCGACCGGCCTCACCGGCCTGCCGCTGATCTGGCTCTGCGGCGCGCTGCGCCGCGCGGGGATCCCGGTGCCTTGACCAGCGCGTCGAGGACCGCGCGCAGGTCCTCCCCGAGCGGCGCGCTCACGTGCAAGGGTTCGTGCGAACCGGGACGGTTCACGCCGATCGACACGGCGTGCAGGAACATCCGGTTGAGCCCGTACTGGCGCAATGCCGCGTTCTTCTCGCGATCACCGTACTTGTCGTCGCCCGCGACCGGGTGGCCTGCATATGCGGCGTGTACGCGGATCTGGTGCGTCTTGCCGGTGTCGATGGCGACCTCCACGAGCGAGGCCACGTTGCCGAAGAACTGCACCGGCCGGAACGTGCTCACCGCCATCTGTCCGTGGCCGCGAACGGCGACGTGACGCTCGCCGCCCCGCCTTTCGCTGGTGGCCAGCGGCAGTTCGATGCGCTTGTGGCCGAGGTCCCACTTGCCGCACACGAGCGCGAGGTAGCGTTTCTCCGTCGTCCCTTCCCGGAGCTGTGCGTGGAGGTCGCGGAGCGCCGCGCGCCGCTTGGCGACGATCAGGCAGCCGCTCGTCTCGCGGTCGAGCCGGTGCACGAGGTCGAGCTCCTTGAACTCGGGCCGCGCCGCGCGCAGGACCTCGATCACGCCGTGGGACATGCCGCTGCCGCCATGGACCGCGACGCCGGCCGGCTTGTTGAGCACGATCAGGTCGTCGTCCTCGTAGACGATCGCGTCGGCGAGCAGCTGCTGCAGCCCGCGACTGGGTGGCCGGGCGCCGGTACCCTCCGCGGCTTCGGTGCGGCGGACGGGCGGGAGCCGGATGCGGTCGCCGGCCGCCACTCGCTGGTCGGGCCTGGCACGCTTGCTGTTGACCCGGACCTCGCCCTTGCGGAGCAGGCGGTAGATATGCGTGCGGGGGACGCCCTTCAGGACCCGCACGAGGAAATTGTCGAGCCGCTGGCCCTCGTCGCCCTCGCCGGCCTCCACGTATTGCACGCCCGGCCCCCGGGGAACGGCCGGTTTCTCGCTTCCAGCCTTGGAATTCTCGTAAGCCATTGATTTACCGGCGTTCGCTTGTTACAGTCGGCCTCAGAAGCGCTGTCCGTCCGCCCCTGCGGCGGCATCAGCGCCGATTCCGCGTCGTGACCACGGGCCCCCGGGCTCGAGGCGCGCGCATCTTAGTTGGTTCTGATACGTCAGACCATCGCACTGCCGTGAACACGCGCAGGTGCCGCAGCCCGGGCGGGCGGCGGGCCGACGCGAACCGCGGCGGGATCGATGCCAGATGACCAGGATTCGGTCGAACGCCCTGCGCCGAAAAGGTACAGGCGATCAAAAGACAGCCGCATGACCCAAGCCGCTGCAAGACCTCTCCGCCGGCCCAAGGCACCACCCGTCCGTGCGTTCACGGTCCCCAGCTCGAATTCAGCGAGGACCGATGAAGAGAATGCTCGTCAACGCAACCCAGGAAGAGGAGTTGCGTGTAGCGCTGGTCGACGGCCAGCGGATCTATGACCTAGACATCGAGATCCCGTCCCGGGAAACGAAGAAAGCCAACGTCTACAAGGGCCGGATCACGCGGGTCGAGCCCAGCCTCGAGGCTGCGTTCGTCGACTACGGCGCGGAGCGCCACGGCTTCCTGCCGCTCAAGGAAATCTCCCGCGACTACTTCCAGCCTGCCGAAGGCGGCGAGGGTCGTCCCGGCATTCGTGAGCTGATCAGGGAAGGCCAGGAACTCATCGTCCAGGTCGAGAAGGAAGAGCGCGGCAACAAGGGCGCCGCGCTGACCACCTTCGTGAGCCTGGCCGGCCGGTTCCTCGTGGTGATGCCGAACAACCCGCGGGCCGGTGGCGTCTCCCGCCGCGTCGAGGGCGACGACCGCGAAATGCTCCGCGAGGCCATGGACAGCCTGCAAATCCCCGACGGAATGGGCGCGATCGTGCGCACCGCCGGCGTGGGCCGAACGCCCGAGGAGTTGCAGTGGGACCTCAATAACCTGGTCGACATCTGGAATGCGATCAAGCAGGCCTCGGAGGGCCGCCCGGCCCCGTTCCTGATCTACCAGGAGTCGAAGGCGATCCTGCGGGCGTTGCGCGACTACCTGTCCGACGACATCGGCGAGATCCTGATCGACAAGCAGGAGATCTTCGCCGAGGCGCAGGACTATATGCAGCGCTTCATGCCGGGGAACCTGCGCAAGTTGAAGTTCTACGACGATCACGTCCCGGTCTTCACGCGCTACCAGATCGAGAGCCAGATCGAGTCGGCGTACTCGCACAAGGT
>JBBIVG010000121.1:0-9200 GCA_037439865.1 Nevskiaceae bacterium | reverse complement strand
TTATGACGCCGCAGCCGACGTCCGCGATGGCGATGTTCGGTTTCGTCTACCTGTGGTACCTGCTCGGCATCCTGCTGATCGAGGTCTGGCTCGAGTACCGCCAGCAGCTCGTGCTCATGGCACGCGAGAAGACGGGCTTCATGAAATTCCTGTACCGCGCGCTCTCGCTGTTCTCGAACGACGTCAGCCCGGAGGCCGTCGCCTGGGACCATCGCGCCAGCAAGATCGTGACGATCATCGGCATCCCCTCGGCGTTCCTGCTGCATGGCTACGTCGGCTTCATCTTCGGTTCGGTCAAGGCCAACCCGTGGTGGGGCAGCGTGCTGATGCCGATCGTGTTCCTGATGTCGGCAATCGTGTCCGGAATCGCGATGGTGATGCTCGTCTACATGGTGATCAGCATGCTGCGCAACGAGAAGCCCGACATGCGCTGCCTCGACACCGTGGGCCTGTTCCTGCTGGTCGCCCTCATCGTGGACTTCGCGCTCGAGGGCCTGGACTACATCCACCGCGTCTACCAGAGCGAGGAGTCGATCAAGATCCTGGGCCAGCTGGTGTCGGTCAAGCTCTTCAACAGCCTGGTGATCATGCAGGTGGCCGTCGGGATGCTGCTGCCGCTCTTCATCCTGGCGCTGGTCCGCAGCCGGCGCCTGAACGAGGACATGCGCAAGATCATGTACTTCGTGTCGGTGCTGCTGATCCAGATCGGCATCTTCAGCATGCGCTGGAACGTCGTGATCGGCGGGCAGCTCTTCTCGAAGAGCTTCCGGGGGCTGATGGCCTACAAGATGGAGCTGACCGGCATCGAGAGCCTGATGACGGCGCTGGTCCTGCTCTCCCTGCCGTTCATCATCCTGACGATCCTGTTCAAGCTGCTGCCGCCGCGGTGGCTGGTGGACCGGGGCCTGGCCGCGCATTAGCCGCCGGGATCAGACTGGCGGTCAAAGCCGCGTTAGGCGAAAATTGCCGCCGGCCCGGCCCTGCGGCCCGGCAGCAACGCGATCCCAGGAGGATCCACATGAACAAGGTGTCGCTGTCCCTGATGCTGTGCGCCTGTGCGCTGTTTGCATCGCCGACCTTCGCGGCGGATGCCGCTGCAGGCAAGAAGCTGGCGGAAGACGCCTGCTCAGACTGCCACGGCGACGATGGCAAGGGCGACGACAAGGTGCCCGCCATCGCCGGGATGTCGGTCGACAAGTTCACCAAGGCGATCAAGGAATTCCAGAACGGCACGCGCACGAAGAGTGCGAAGATGACGAAGGAAGCCAAGAAGCTGAGCGATGCGGACGTGGCGAACGTCGCCGCGTACTACTCGACGCTGAAGTGATCGTCCTGTCCTGCGCAGGGTCGCAGCGCAGGTCTCGCGCGTCGCACGACGGATGTCTTGTTCGCATTCGGTGAAGCGATGAGCTTCGCCGGAGACACTTACGGTTTTGAATCAAGGCCCGGGGGCCACGCATGATCAGGAACTACCTGTCCGTCATCACCCGCAGCATGTTGAGCATCGTCGGCACGATCATCGCGATCGTCGGCGTGCTGCTGTTCATCACGTTGTTCCTGATCCAGAACCTCGGCTTCCGGGGCGGACCCTACCTCGGCATCATCACGTACCTGCTCCTGCCTGGAATCGTGGCGCTCGGGCTGGTCCTCGTCCCGGTCGGCATCTGGCGCCAGAAGAAGAAGGAACAGGCGGCGATTGCGCACGGCGAGCCCGTGCCGAGCCTGCCGGTCATCGACCTCAATGCGCCGCGGACGCGCAAGGCGCTCGCGGTCTTCGGCGTCATGGCGCTGGTCGGCGCGGTGGTGCTCGCGGTCGGCACCTACAAGGGTGTCGAGTACATGGAATCGGTGGAGTTCTGCGGCACGGCCTGCCACACGGTCATGCAGCCCGAATACACGGCGCACCAGCGTTCGCCGCATTCGCGCGTCGCCTGCGCGAGCTGCCACATCGGGCCCGGGGCCGACTGGTTCGTGAAGTCCAAGCTGTCCGGCAGCTGGCAGCTCATCGCGGTGGCCTTCAATCTCTATCCGACCCCGATCCCGACGCCAGTGCACAACCTGCGCCCGGCGCGCGAGACCTGCGAGCAGTGCCACTGGCCGACCAAGTTCGTGGGCGACAAGCTGCGCGTTCGCACCCATTTCTCGGACGATGAGCAGAACACGGAACTCCACACCGTACTGATGCTCAAGATCGGCGGCCAGCATGGACGCGCGTCGTCCGGCATCCACTGGCACGTGGCCCCGGGCGTGAAGATCCGTTACCTCGCCGACCCGAGCCGCGAGAAGATTTACGACGTCGAGATGACCGGCGCCGACGGCAAGGTGAAGCTCTTCAAGTCCGAGGACGCGCCGAAGGACGCCGTATGGCGGCAGATGGACTGCGTGGACTGCCACAACCGCCCGACGCACATCTACCGGCAGCCGGCCAACGAGATCGACAACTCGATGGACCAGGGCCTGATCGACAAGACGCTGCCCTACATCAAGCGCGAGGGCCTGCGTGCCGTCCAGGTCGAGTACCCGTCGCACGTCGCCGCGCGCAAGGGCATCGCAGAGGACATCGCGAACTTCTACGCCAAGAATTACCCGGACCTTGCGAAGAGCAGGGCGGACGCGATCGCGCAGGCGGGCAAGGCGCTGGGGGACGTGTACAGCTGGAACGTGTTCCCGCAGATGAAGGTCACCTGGGACACGTATCCGAACCACATCGGCCACAAGCAGTCCCCGGGATGCTTCCGATGCCACGACAAGAAGCACAAGACGGACGATGGCGAGAAGATCAAGAAGGACTGCGACACGTGCCACGCGCTCCTCGCGGAGGAGGAGAAGGATCCGACGATCCTCTACCAGATGGCCGGCGAGGAGCCGCCGGCGAAGCCGGCCGCGGACCAGCAGCCGCCGAGTGACGAAACGGGGACCTGACGGTCACGTCCAGGAACCACGGGGCGCGCGGGCTCGACCCGCGCGCCCTATTTTTTCCAGTGCGATAGCGGGGTGTCGATGGAGCGCCGGCTGGCAGCAGGTCAGCGGCGGGCTTCGTCGCGCGGCGGATGGTGCGCACTGCAGCCGCTGCAGGGGTCCGTGGCCGAGGGCCCGCCCGTCGCAGCCTCGCGTAGTCGCCGCCGGAGCCAGGCGGGGCACCAGCCCGATGCCGCAAATGGAGCCAGGCGGGTCGCGAGGGTCCGCCGCGCGGGCACGGGCAGCAGCGCCCAGGTCGAATAGACCGCGGCGACGAGGACGATGGCTCCGACCAACAGCGTCTCGAGCATGGGATTGCCTCAGCCGCCGAGCGCGGTCGCGACGCGGTAGGTGACAAATGCCGCCAGGTACGCGAGCGCGAAAAGGTACCCCGCCATCAGCAGCGGATAGCGCCAGGAATTCGTTTCCCGCTTGACGACCGCCAGCGTCGAGAGGCACTGCGGCGCGAATACGTACCAGGCGAGCAGCGAGAGCGCCGTCGCGAGGCTCCAGGTGTGCGCGATCATCGGCACCAGGGTCGCGGCCACGCTGTCACCGGTGGAAGACAGCGAGTACACCGTCCCGAGCGCGCCCACCGCGACCTCGCGCGCGGCGAGGCCCGGGACGAGGGCGAGCGAAATCTGCCAGTTGAAGCCGAGCGGCGCGAACAGGTGCTCGAGCGCGTGCCCGACCATTCCCGCGAAGCTGTACAGGATCGCGGGGCCCGCGGCGCCCGGCGGCGGAGCCGGATAGCTGCTCAGGAACCAGAGCACGATCATGAGCGCGAGGATGATCGTACCGACCCGCTGCACGAAGACCTTGAGGCGCTCCCACAACCCGATCGCGAGGTTGTTGAGATGCGGCCAGTGGTACTCGGGGAGTTCGAGCAGCAGCGGGTGGTACGAAGACTTGAGCGCGGTGCGCTTCAGTGCGTAGGCGACGGCCATCGCGGCGACGATCCCGGAAACGTACAGCGTGAACAACACCAGCCCCGGCAGGTTGAACGGTCCGACGGGCCGGTTCGGAATGAAGGCCGCGATCACGAGCGCGTAGACCGGCAGTCGCGCGGAACAGGTCATGAGCGGCGCGATCATGATGGTCGCGATGCGATCGCGGACGTTCGGGATCGTGCGCGTCGCCATGATGCCCGGCACCGCGCACGCGAAGCTCGACAGCAGCGGAATGAACGCCCGGCCCGAGAGCCCGACGCTGCCCATGAGGCGATCGAGCAGGTAGGCGGCTCGCGGCAGGTAGCCCGTTTCCTCGAGCACCAGGATGAAGAAGAACAGGATCAGGATCTGCGGCAGGAAGACGAGCACGCTGCCCGCGCCCGCGATCACGCCGTCGATGAGCAGGCTGCGCAGCGCGCCATCCGGCAGCGACGCGGCCAGCTGCGCGCCGACCCACGACATGCCCGCATCGATCGCGTTCATCGGGAGCGCGGCCCAGCTGAACACGGCCTGGAAGACGAAGAACAGCAGCACCGCGAGGATGGCCGGCCCCGCGACGGGGTGCATGACGACCGCGTCGAGGCGGCGCAGCGCTTCCTTGCGTGCCGGCTCGGCGTAGTCGATCGCGCGCAGGATGCGGCGCACCTCGCGCTGCGTCTGCTGGATGTGCTCGAAGCTCGGGTCGAGCCATTCGCGCCGCGGCGCGGTACCCGGGTGGGGGATGTCCTCGAGCGCGTCGAGCAACTGCCGGTGGCCGCTGTTCGCGACCGCGACGGTCTCGACGACCGGCACGGCGAGCTCGCGCTCGAGCCGGTCCAGGTCGAGCCGGAAGCCGCGGTTGCGGGCGAGATCGCTCATGTTCAGCGCGACGATCATCGGCACGCCGAGATCGCGCAGCTCGAGCACCAGGCGCAGGTTGAGACGCAGGTTGGTCGCATCCACGACGCACACCACGAACTCGGGCGCCGCCTCGCCGGAGAGTCGTCCGAGCAGGAAATCGCGGGTGATCGCTTCGTCCAGCGTCGTCGGCGTGAGGCTGTAGGAGCCGGGCAGGTCGAGCACGCGATACTGCCGCCTGCGCGTCGGCCCGACGAACGAACCTTCCTTGCGCTCGACGGTGACGCCCGCGTAGTTGGCGACCTTCTGCCGGCTGCCGGTGAGCCGGTTGAAGAGCGCCGTCTTGCCGGAGTTCGGGACGCCGACCAGCGCGAGGCGCATCGGGTCCAGCGCTTGCGCCTGTGCCGTCATCGCCGCCTCAGGATCGGTCGAGCGCGACGAGGACCGCGCCGGCTTCGCGGCGACGCAAGGCGAAAGTGGTGTTGCCGAGCCGGACCGCCATCGGGTCCCCGCCCGGCCAGATTTCCTCGACGACTTCGATCGCCTCGCCGGGGACGAACCCGAGTTCGAGGAGGCGCCGGCTCACGGTCGAGTGCGCCTCGTCCCCGAGGCTCTGGGAGTCGTCCTGGACGTCGGTGACGACGCCTCGGGCACCTTTGCGCAGCGAAGCGAGACTTACGGGGGGCATGAAGATTGATCCGGAGGGCACTTTTTCGACGCCACGCAGTCTGTCCGGAATGAGAATCGTCTGCAACAGGGGAAACCCGCAATGCCGTCGCGAATCTGCGGTCTCGGTGCATACGCCGGCGTCCTTGGACGCCTATTGCGATCACGGCTGTCTGGTAATCGCATGGATGCAACCTATACATACATTGGACAGACTGACTATACTCGGTCCAACCTTAACCACGTCTGAAACCACGATTCTCGAGCGGCGAATAGAGGACCAAGCGATGAACGAGTCGATCCTGGCCCGGGTGGCACGCGGCGATGCGAAGGCGGTCCGTGAGTGCATTGATGAATTCGGCGGCCTCGTCTGGGCGATCGCCCGCCGGATGGCGCGAACCCGCGCCGATGCCGAGGACGCCGTCCAGGAGATCTTCGTAGACGTCTGGCGCAGCGCCGACCGTTACGACCCGGCGCAGGGCTCGGAAAAGGTGTTCGTCACGACCATCGCGCGGCGGCGGCTGATCGACCGCCTGCGGCGGTCGAAGATGAGCCACCTGCACGACTCCGAGGAGGCGCTCGAGGACGTGCGCTGGGCGGAACCCGGCAATGCCGGGGAGATCGCGATCGAGGCGGAGCGGGCAGCGGAAGTCGTCGCGAGGTTGCGGCCCGAGCAGCGAAAGGTGCTGCGGATGGGCCTGCTCGAGGGCATGACGCACTCGGAGATCGCGCGGGCGACCGGCATGCCGCTCGGCACCGTCAAGACGCAGATGAGGCGCGGACTGATCCAGGTACGGCAGTGGATGAAGATCGACGCACCGACGACGACCGGCGAGGCGATGCCCTGACGCCTCGCGCGGACGCGGCCGGCGAGAACGTCGAACCCGGCTGCGAGTCCGAGTCACTGCCGCGCTCGGTGCGCCGCCGCCTCGATTCCTGCGCAACCCATTGGATGAGAGAGCAGGCTGGCCTTCCGCCCCGGAGATCCCGGGCGGCGTGGATCGTGGCCGGCTTCTGTTTCCTCGCGGCAGTCGCCGGCTGGTGGCTTGCGCTCGCGCCGTGGTCGCCGTTCGACGGCGCTTCCCGCGTCGGCCAGCTGAGCGCGGAATTGTCGCGCGAGCACCTGCTCGCATCGGGCGGCGCCAACGTAGGGCGCTGGCCGTGGTCGGGGCCCGGCGGCGATTCCCGGATCGTTCGCGGTGACGTCGTCTGGGACCGGGCATCGCAGAGTGGCTACCTGCGGTTCGAAGGCCTCGAGCCGAACGATCCGGCACGCCACCAGTACCAGCTCTGGATCGTGGACGCGACGCGCGATGACCGTTATCCCGTGGATGGCGGCGTGTTCGACGTGCCGAAGTCCTCCAGCCCCGTCGTCGTCCGGGTGCGGGCTGCGGTACCCGTGCGCGAGCCCGCCGCTTTCGTCGTGACGCTCGAGAAGCCCGGCGGCGCGGTCGTGTCGGGCCACGAGAACGTGGTCGCCGTCGCGCGAGCGGGCCACTCCTGACGCGCGTGCCGTGGTGCGCCCTTTAGAATCGCCGCATGTCCGGCACAGCATTGCGGCAGTCTGCGGATGCCGTCTTCATGGTCCGTCCAGCGTCATTCGGCTGGGACGCGGATACGGCTGCGAGTAATCGATTCCAGAGGCTGGGCGCCCTGCCGGCCGATGAGATCCGGCGTCGCGCCGTGTCCGAGTTCGACGGGGTCGTCACGAAATTGCGCGCCGCGGGCGTCGAGACTCACGCGATCGACGAACCGCGCGCTCCCGCCTGCCCGGACGCCGTCTTTCCGAACAACTGGGTCAGCCTGCACCACGACGGCACGGTCGTGCTCTATCCGATGCTGGCGCCGATCCGCCGCCTCGAGCGACGCATGGAGTTGCTTGCCGAGCTCGAGGAACGCGGCGGGTTCACGGTCTCGCGCCTGGTGGACCTGTCGCACCACGAGCTGTCGGGGCGATTCCTCGAGGGCACCGGCAGCGTGGTGTTCGATCACGTCGAGCGCGTAGCCTACGCGTGCCTTTCGCCGCGCACGCATGCGGCCGTGCTGGCGGAACTCTGCGACGAACTCGGCTACGAGCCCGTCGCGTTCGACGCCACCGACGCCGACGGCGTGCCCGTGTACCACACGAACGTGCTGCTCTCGATCGGCCGGCGCACGGCCATCCTGTGCGTCGAGGCCGTCGCGGACAGCCAGCGCGGCGCGCTGCTCGAGCGATTACGCGCGAGTGGCCGCCGCGTAATCGCGATCGATCGGGCGCAGATGTCGGAGTTCGCCGGAAATGCGCTCGAGCTCGCAGCCCGGGCGGGCGGCGCAGTGCTCGCCCTGTCCGAGCGCGCGCTCGGGAGCCTCGGCGCCGCAGACCTCGACGCGCTGCAGGGCGACGCTGTGCGGATCGTGGCGGCGCCCATTCCCACGATCGAGCAGCTCGGCGGCGGCTCGGTGCGCTGCATGCTCGCCGAGGTGTTCCTGCCGCGACGGTCGGACGACGGACCCGGGGCCGCGTGACCATGGATGCGAGCAACGCCGACGCCCGCCTGGCCGCGGCACTCGTCGGGTCCTGGCAACTCGTCCGCTGGACGATCGAGTATCCGGGGACGGACCGCGTCACCGAGCCTTTCGGGCCGAGGCCGGAGGGTCTGCTGCTTTATACGGCCGACGGGTACATGTCGGCTGCGCTGCAGAAGCGAGATCGTCCGTGCCTGTCGCGCATCGACGTCTACGCGGTGACGGACGCCGAAAAAGCGGCGGCGTTCGGCAGCTACCTGAACTACGCGGGTCGCTGGCACGTCGCCGACGGCTGCGTGATTCACGAAGTCGAGTGCAGCATGAATCCGAACCTGATCGGCACCCGGCAGGTGCGGCGCGCCGCGCTCGCGGGCTCGACGCTGGAGCTCACGGCGCAGGAACTCCTCGAAGACGCGGGACGCGTGCGCGTGCACCGCATCGAGTGGCGGCGCGCGACCCCGCCGGCCTAAGCCTCGTTCTCGAGGTCGTCGAGGAACTCCACCGCGCGCCTGAGATGCGGGATCACGATCGTCCCGCCGACGACGAGGCCGATGCTCATCGCCTCGACGATGGCCTTGCGGTCGTTTCCGGCCTTGCGCGCCTCGACGAGGTGGTACTTGACGCAGTCGTCGCAGCGCAGGACGAGCGAGGCCACCAGGCCGAGCAGTTCCTTCGTCTGCTTCGGCAGCACGCCGTCCTCGCCGTAGGCGAGCGAGTCCACCGAGTAGATGCGCTTGATGACACGGTTGTCCTCCGCGAGGATCCGTTCGTTCATGCGGGTCCGATAGACCGCGAAGTCCTGCTCGAGCTTGCCCACGTCGTCCTCCTGCCGGATTGCGAGAGGTCGTGAAGTCTACGCGGGCTGCGGACCGGGAGCCGCAGTGGCCGATGCTAGAATCGCGCGCAGGAGGCGCACGTGCTCGAACTCGGCGTCAAGGCACTCATCGCATACCTGCTCGGCTCGCTGATCGGCAGCCTCGTGGTCGGCCGCCTGAAGGGAGTGGACATCCGCGAGCAGGGCAGCGGCAACGCCGGCGGCACGAACGCGCTCAGGACCCAGGGCTGGAAATTCGCCCTCGGCGTCATCGTGATCGACGTCGGCAAGGCGCTGCTTGCGGTCGGCCTGCTGCCCAGGCTCGATATCCCGTTCGTCGGCATCGACGACGCGCTCTCGCGCGGATGGCTCGAGGTTGCCTGCGCGGTCGCGGTCGTCGTCGGACACGTCTATCCCGTCTGGTACGAATTTCGCGGCGGCAAGGGAGCAGCGACCCTGATCGGCGCCGT
>JBBIVG010000120.1:0-9241 GCA_037439865.1 Nevskiaceae bacterium | reverse complement strand
TCTCGATGCTGAACAGCTACTCGGGATGGGCCGCGGCCGCGACGGGCTTCATGCTGTCGAACGACCTGCTCATCGTGACCGGTGCATTGGTAGGTTCGTCCGGCGCGATCCTCTCCTACATCATGTGCCGCGCGATGAACCGCAAGTTCCTGAACGTCATCGCCGGCGGATTCGGCACGGGCGAAGGCGCTGCACCGGCCGCGGCGGGCGCGCAGCCCGCGGGCGAGGTCACGGCCATCAGCGCGGTCGATACCGCGGAGATGCTGCGTGACGCGAAAAACGTGATCATCGTGCCGGGCTACGGCATGGCGGTCGCGCAGGCGCAGCACACGGTGTACGAGATCACCAAGCTGCTGCGCGGGAAGGGCGTGAACGTGCGCTTCGGCATCCACCCGGTCGCGGGCCGCATGCCGGGCCACATGAACGTGCTGCTCGCCGAGGCGAAGGTGCCGTACGACATCGTGCTCGAGATGGACGAGATCAACGACGACTTCCCGGACACCGACGTCTCGATGGTGATCGGCGCCAACGACATCGTGAACCCGGCGGCCGAGGACGACCCCACTAGCCCGATCGCCGGCATGCCCGTGCTGCAGGTGTGGAAGTCGAAGACCTCGATCGTGATGAAGCGCTCGATGGCGTCGGGCTACGCCGGCGTCGACAACCCGCTGTTCTACAAGGAGAACAACCGGATGCTGTTCGGCGACGCGAAGAAGATGCTCGAAGAGGTGCTCGCGGCGCTGAAGAACTGACAGGAGAAATAGGGGACATTCACCGATTTCCGCGGAAATCGGTGAATGTCCCCTGTGTCCGACCGCTTAACTTGATCGCGCGGTCAGCGTCGCTGGCGGCCAAGCGCCGCGCGCCGGGTCGTACTGAAGAATGATCGCGTAAGCACCAACGCGGAACGTGGGGATCGGCGGCGTATTCGTTCGCTGAGTCACCCTGGCGTCCCACGATCCGGGCGAGCCTCACCGTTTGAGATCAGTTCCCGGTCAATCGATCGGGGCGCTCAAACACCAGTGTCGCATTCGCTCCGCCGAAGCCGAAGCTGTTGGACATGACTGTATTGAGGACGAGACCGTCACGACACTCGCGGACGATATCCATGTCCGCAGCGGCCGGATCGAGTTGGTCGATGTTTGCGGACGGGCAGATGAAGCCGTGCTGCATCATGAGCAGCGAGTAAATGGCCTCGTTGACCCCGGCCGCGCCCAGCGCGTGGCCCGTGAGGGACTTCGTGGAACTGATTGGCGGTGATGCGTCGCCAAATACCTCGCGAACAGCCTCGAGTTCCTTGAGATCGCCAAGGGGCGTGCTCGTGCCGTGGGTGTTGAGGTAATCGACGGGTTGCCGGACCCCTTGCAGCGCAAGCCGCATGCAGCGAGCCGCCCCCTCTCCCGAGGGTTGAACCATGTCCGCCCCGTCCGAGGTCGCGCCGTAGCCGGCGAGCTCGGCGATGATGCGGGCACCGCGGTCAAGTGCGTGCTGGAGTTCCTCGAGCACGAGGATGCCCGCGCCACCGGAAATTACGAACCCGTCGCGATTCGCGTCGTACGGCCGAGAGGCTGCCGCCGGTCTGTCGTTGAAAGACGACGAGAGCGCGCCCATGCCGTCGAACATGACGGTTGAGGCCCAATGCACTTCCTCGGCGCCTCCGGCGAACACGACATCCTGCTTGCCCAGCTGAATCAACTCCGCGCCGTGTCCGATGGCGTGCGCGCTCGTGGCGCAGGCGGAGCTGATGGTGTAGCTGGTGCCCTTGATCTTCAAGCCCGTCGCGAGATTGGCCGCAATCGCTGAGTTCATGCAGCGCGGCACCATATACGGCCCCACTTTGCGCGGGCTCTTCTCGCGCGCGGTATCACCGCACAGCAAGACGTTTTCGGTCGAGGCACCGCCCGACCCGACAATCAGGCCGGTTCGAAAGGCTGAAACGGTTGCGTCATCGAGCGCCGCGTCCGCTATTGCCTCGCGTGCCGCAAGGTAACAGTAAGCCGCCGCATCGCTCATGAATCGCTTCTGCTTGCGGTCGATCAGATCGTCCACTGGCAGGTCGATGGGTGCGAAGACGTGACTTCGAAAGCCCATCGACTGCTGCTCCTCGCTGAAGCGGATACCCGAGCGAGCGGCTCGCAACGACTCGAGCACGGCCTGCCGGCCGGTGCCAATGCTGGAAACGATGCCCAGCCCAGTGACGACTACTCGACGCATGTGCCCGCCTAGAAGTTGTCAGTCGAGGTGAACAGACCGACTTTGAGGTCGCTGGCCGAGTAGATCGGCCGGCCATCGACGGCCAGCGCCGCGTCGGCAATCCCCATGCGGAGCCTCCGCAGGATCACGCGCTTGATGTCCACCGTGTAGGTGACGAGCCGGCTCGTTGGCAGAACTTGCCCAGTGAACTTGACCTCGCCCACGCCGAGCGCCCGTCCGCGGCCGAGTCCACCGCGCCAGCACAGGAAGAATCCAATCAGCTGCCACATGGCATCCAGGCCGAGGCAGCCCGGCATGACGGGGTCTGACTCGAAATGGCACTTGAAGAACCACAGATCGGGATTGATATCGAGCTCCGCGACAACCTGACCGAGCCCGTGCGCTCCACCGACGCTGTCGATATGCACGATCCGGTCCACCATCAGCATTGGCGAGAGCGGCAGTCGAGCGTAATCCGGACCAAACAGCTGGCCGGTGCCGGCGAGCTGCAGGTCCTGTCGAGAGTACGAAGTCCGGGTGGCAGAGAGCATCGCGGCGAATCCTAGCAATTAAAAGGACACATGTCGAGACAACTGTCCTGTAAATAGGGCGCTATGATTGGAAACGGTCCACCTTACTTCGGAGCCAGTGTGAGCGTAGCCGCGCAGCGCCGTTCGAAAGCCATCCCCCGCGCGCTCGCCAGCCGCCGACCGGTGCGGGGTCGCAAGCCGACCATCACCCCCGATGACCTGGTCGAGGCCGCGTTGTCTCTGGTGGGTCCACATCGAAGTATTTCCACGCTGAGTCTGCGTGAGGTGGCTCGTGCAGCCGGTATCGCGCCGAACAGCTTCTATCGGCAGTTCCGGGATATGGACGAACTCGCGGTCGCCCTGATAGACCGCGCGGGAACGTCCTTGCGAGAGATCATAGGCGAGGCCAGGCAGCGCGCATCACGTGAATCGAGCGTGGTGCAGGCCTCGGTGCAGACGTTCATGAAGCAATTGCGCAGTGACGACAAGTTGCTGCACATCCTGCTGCGCGAGGGCACGGTCGGCTCGCCGGCATTCAAGGCCGCGGTGGACCGTCAACTGCGCTTTTTTGAGGACGAGCTGCAGCTGGACCTGATCCGCATCGCCGATGCGACCGGAAGTTCGCTGTATCAGCCGGGCACGACTGCGAAGGCGATCACCCGCCTCGTGTTCGCGATGGGAGCGTCAATCGCGGACTCGCCCCAGTCGAGCGACGCCGAGGTGGCCGACGAACTCGTCATCATGGTTCGCATGATCCTGCGGGGCGCGCAAGTCATGGGCTCCAGCAACAGGAGGGAGCAGCCGATCGCCCGCGCCGCAAAGGGGCGAGCGCCTCGCAGGAAGTTCGGCAGCCTGCGGAATCCCCGAGGCCTGGGCTAGAGCCGCCGTGCCAGTCGTGCGATCCGCCGGGGGACGCCGGCGGGCCGATTGAGGGAAATGCCGTGCAAGCGGTGTAGGAGCGGGGTCAGTTGGTGGTCTCTTCTGCCGGGCCTGGTGTGAGGGAAGCACGATCGATCCCGGAGCGGACGGGGACGCTGCCTGCGGCGATTGCGCTGCCGCAATCGGCTGGACGCGCTTGTTCCGCGCACGCAGAATCCGCGCCGACGCAACCCGGACGACCATTCCATGGCCACCGTTCTCGTACCGCTGCCGCATCGAGACTTCGATCCCACCGAGACGGGAGTGCCGTGGAAGACGCTCACGTCGCTCGGGCACCGAGTGGTGTTTGCGACTCCGGATGGGCGGGCAGCCGCGGCCGACCCGCGGATGCTGACCGGGCAGGGGCTCGGTGTACTGGCGCGGTTCCTGATCGCGGATGCACACGGGCAACAGGCGTATTCGGAGATGGCGGCAAGCGATGAATTCCGCCGGCCCCTCGCGTATTCGGACCTGCGTGTCGAGGATTTTGACGGCCTGCTGCTCCCCGGCGGTCATGCGTCGGGAATGCGGCCCTACCTCGAGTCGGCGGTTCTCCAGGCATTGGTCGTAGCAGCCTTCGAACGGCCGCTGCCCGTGGCCGCCATCTGTCACGGCGTCGTACTGGCGGCGCGCTCGCGGCGCAGCGACGGTCGATCGGTGCTCCACGGCCGCAGGACCACAGCGCTCACGAATCAAATGGAACTCACGGCGTGGGCACTCACCTGCACGTGGCTCGGGCGCTATTACCGGACCTACCCGATCACCGTGCAGGACGAAGTGACGTCGGCGCTGGCGTCACCGACGGATTTCCTGCGGGGACCGATGAGTACCGCGCGCGATCAGCCGTCGGACCTGTCGCCCGGCTTCACCGTGCGCGACGGGAATTATCTTTCCGCCCGCTGGCCGGGTGACGCGCATCGATTCGCGAGCGAATTCGCGGCGATGCTGTGACCGGGTTGCACATCTACGTCGACGCCGACGCCTGTCCGGTGAAGGCCGAGACCGTGAAGGTCGCGGAACGACACGGACTGCCGGTGGTGTTCGTGGCGAACGCCTGGCTCGCCGTGCCGCGAGCGCCGCGGGTGCGGGTGCAGGTGGTGCCGGGCGCGTTCGATGCCGCGGACGATTGGATCGTCGAGCAGGTGCAGCGCGACGACGTCGTGATCACTTCGGACATCCCGCTCGCGGCGCGGTGTCTCGAGGCGGGTGCGCGGGTCGTCAAACCCTCGGGTCAGCGGTTCACGGACGACAACATCGGCAATGCGCTCGCGGGCCGCGAGCTCGCCTCGGAGCTGCGCGCATATGGCATCGGTGGCGGACCGCCGCCATTCGGACCGAAGGACCGCTCGCGTTTTCTCGACGCGCTCGAGAACGTGGTCCGGGAGGCGAAGCGGTCGCGGGCAATGTAGACGACTGCCCAGCGATGCCTGTTGCGCGACCCCAGCCAGGCGGCTCGCACCGCACCGCCTCGGTTTCGACATTCCTCCGGCTTTCGGTCATGCTCCCGGACATCGAGTCCAAGCCTCGGCTCGAGTCCAAGAATTCAAACAACGATGCAGCGCCGGGGGGCGCAGGAGACCGGCCGGATGACCCAGTCCAGTAGTACCGCCATTGGCGGGCGGCATTACGCCGGCGTGTTCCTGCTGTGCTTCAGCACATTGCTGCTCGAGCTGTCGCTCACGCGCGTGATGTCGGTCACGTTGTGGTACCACTTCGGCTTCCTGGTCATCTCGACAGCACTTCTCGGCTTCGGCGCCTCCGGGGTCACCCTCGCGCTGTGGCGGCGGCTGCGGGAAGACGCGCCGCTCGATCGCACGCTGGCGGTCCTCGCATTGCTGTTCGGCGTGCTCGTCGTCGCCTGCTTCTGGGTGCAGCAACAGCTCCCGTTCGACCCGTTCAACCTGTTGACCGACGCACGGCAATTCTGGCTCATGCCGCTGTATTTCGTGGTCGTTGCACTGCCGTTCTTCTGCGCCGGACTGGCGCTGGCACTGCTGTTCACGCGCGGTTCCGCCGTCGTCAATCGGCTCTATGCGCTCGACCTGCTGGGGGCGGGACTTGGCTGTGCTGCGATTGCGCTCGTGATGCCGCGCTTCGGCGGCGCGGGCTCCGTTGTATTCGCGGCAACCGTGGGTCTGGTCGCCGCGGCCACGTTCGGCTGGCGAGAGGCGCGGCCCATCGCCCTGGCCAGCGCAGTCCTCGCGCTAGGCGTCGGGACGCTGGCTTGGTTCGCGGATGCCTCGCTGCCGCTGTCCATCACGCCCAACAAGCGGGCGCCGAAGGGGACGCCGATCTTCTCGGCGTGGAACACCTTTTCACGCATCGATTTCTTTCACACGCCACCGAACGAGAAGCGTGCCTACGACCGGTTCGTGTTCGTCTTCGACGCCGGCACTGCGTTCACCGGGATACGGGACCTTCGTCCGGATTTTCGCGCCGTCGCCCGCGAGATGACGGATCCGCTCGATTTCGATTCACAGGTCGCCTACCTGGGTCGCCAGAAGCCGAGCGTGCTGATCATCGGATCCGGGGCCGGCGCACAGGTGCTGGACGCCGTGCAGTACGGCGCCGGCTCGATCACGGCGATCGACGTCAATCCGATAATCAACGACGTCATCACCGGGCCTCTCAAGGATCGCTGGGGTGGGCTGTTTGCCGAGCCCGGGGTCCGGCTCGTCACGGCCGAGGGCCGCAGTTTCGTGCGCCGCTCGCGCGAGCGATACGACGCGATCATCTCGGTGCACACGATCAGCAATGCGGCGATCGCGTCGGGCGCGCTGTCACTGACCGAGAACTACGTGCTCACGCGCGAGGCGTTCGAGGACTACCTCGACCACCTGTCGCCGGATGGAATCATCTACTTCACGCGGCCCGAGAACCAGATCGCGCGACTGTTCGCGACCGGACGGGAGGTCCTCGAGGCCCGCGGTGCCACGGACCTGCCGGCGCATTTCTACGCATTCGGCGGGCGCCCGAACGCGAACCCTGAGACGGCCCGCAGCAACACCTTCAACGCCGGCTTCCTGATGAAGAAGACGCCCTTCACGGCCGCGGAGATCCACGCCATCGATGCGTTCCTGCGCGTGGATGCGGCCGACGGTGAGAACGCGCGGCTGTACACGCCGCTCGACGCACCCGCGGACACGCTCTACCAGCGTCTGCTCACGGCGTCGGATGTGCGCGCGGTCTATGCGGCCGATCCGCACCAGATCGCGCCGGCCACGGACAACCAGCCGTTCTTCAACCAGCACACGCGCTGGTCGAGCATCGACCGGAACACGTTTCGCGACCTCTTCAGCCAGGGAAAGATGGGCCGCATGGCGCTCGAGGATCGCCCGGTGGCGGAAGTGAGCCTGATGGTGCTGCTGCTGCAGGCCACGGTGATCGCTGGCATATTGATCGTGTTGCCGCTGCTGCGCTTCAAGCGCGATGACCTGCGCGCTGCAAGTCGAGGCCGGATGCTGGTCTACTTCGCGGCGCTGGGACTCGGCTTCATCTTCATCGAGGTGGTCTTCCTCCAGCACTTCACGTTGTTTTTGGGTCAGCCGGTCTACACGTTTGCCGTGGTACTGGCGGGGTTATTGATGTTCACGGGACTGGGGGCGTATCTCGCCGGCCGGCTGAGCGGGACGGGTCGACAGCGCCTGCGGCGAATAATCCCAACGCTGCTGGTGGTCCTGGCAGCGACCGCCGTGCTCACGCCGCTGATTTTCCAGACCGCACTCGGCCTGGCGCTGCCCTGGCGCGTGGTTGTCGCGCTCGCCGTGATCGCCCCGCTTGGCGTGATGCTGGGCATGCCCTTCCCCACCGGTCTCGGGGTCGTTTCCGAGGAGGCGCCGGGCCTGGTGCCGTGGGCCTGGGGCATCAACGGCTTCTTCACCGTCATCGGGACCATCCTGGCGTTGATGCTCGCCATGATGCTCGGCTTCCTGGCCGTGCTCGTCCTGGCCGGGGCGTGCTATCTCACCGCCGGGCTGGCCCTGGCATGGATGGGTAACGTCGCGGGACGCAACTAGCGCGACGGAGGACGCCGACAGCTGCCGGGGGCGCCAGGAAAGCACGCCCCCGCAGCGTGGGACCGCACGTCAGGCGGTCGCGGCGTCCTTCAGCTTCTTCATCGGACGCACCTTCACCTTCACGGTGGCGGGCTTCGCCTTGAAGATCGTCTCTTCGCCCGTGAACGGATTGATGCCCTTGCGTGCCTTCTTCGCAGGCACGGCCACCGCGGTGATCTTGAGGATGCCGGGCAGCACGAAGGTGCGCGGGCCCTTCTTGCTGATCGACCCACGGATCGTCTCTTCGAGCGCAGCGATGACCGCGCGCACGTCCTTCGCAGCGGCGCCCGAGGTGCCGGCCAGGTGGTGCACGAGTGCGGACTTGCTCAACACGCTCTTGACGGGCGCGGCGGCGGTCTTCGGGGCGGACTTCCTAGCGGGCTTCTTCGCGGACTTCTTGGCCTTTGCCATGGGGAAACGATGACCTCTGGAATGATGGTTGTGCGCGACCACTTGCGATCGCGGGGCCGACGTTAGGCGAAGGCGCGCAGAATTCCAAGTGATTTCGGTACGTCCGCGTTCAGCTGCAGGCCTTCTAGGCCAGGCGTTCAGCCGCGATCGACGCGGCAGGCGTAGCAGCCGGGGCGCGCGTTGTGCACGTGCAGGTAGGCCACGTCGGGGGAGACGAAGAACCGCTCGATCAGCGATTCGAGGTCGCTGCCCGGGACGATGTCCGCATCGACGAGCCAGTCGCGGTTGTCGTAGGCACGGACCGAGAGCAGGCGACGGCGCTGCTGGTCGGGGACGCGCTGCAAAGCCTCGCTTTCCAGTTGCTGAGCGAGTATCGCCTTGCCGACGATAACGCCACCCAGCTCGAGATGGTCAGGCTGCTGGCCGCGGCGTCGGGTTCGCGCGGCATGGCGGGCGGCCAGGCGATCGATTTCGAGGCCGTGGGCAAAGTGCTCACTGTGCCCGAACTCGAGTTCATGCATATTCACAAGACCGGCGCGTTGATCCGCGCCGCGGCGCTGCTCGGTGCGCGCTGCGGCAACAGCCTCGATGACAAGGCGCTGGCCCAGCTCGACCATTTCGCCAAAGGCATCGGACTCGCGTTCCATGTCGTCGACGACGTGCTCGACGCCGAGGCCCCGACCGCGACGCTGGGCAAGACCGCGGGCAAGGACGCGCAGCAGGGCAAGCCCACTTATGTGAGCGTGCTGGGAGTCGTGCGCTCCAAGGCGCTGGCGGAGGAACTGCGCAATGACGCGCTCAAGGCGCTGGATGGATTCGGCGAGCGGGCGCTGCGGCTGCGGCAGCTCGCGGATTTTATCGTGCTGCGAAAATTTTAATTAGCCGCCAAGGCCGCCGAGGCCACCAAGAAAATCCAGAACATGAATTACGAAGAGAAAAGAGCCTGTATTATTCGGGCATTGATTTTTGTTCGCCGCGTTGTTGGGGACGGGGTTTTATGCCATTCCCCCTTGGCGTTCTTGGCGCACCCGTCGAGCGGGTATTGAAAAGAAGCCTTTGCGGTAAATAAGTAATGTACGAACTTTTAAAAAGCATCAATTATCCCCACGAACTGCGGCAGCTCGAAAAGAGCCA
>JBBIVG010000119.1:0-9272 GCA_037439865.1 Nevskiaceae bacterium | reverse complement strand
GAACTCGCCTGCGACGAGGTCGCGTGCAATGGCTCCGGATGCTGCCGCCCGGACGACGGTCCCGATGCGCGCGCGCCGGCCGCGCTCGAAGAGCTCGCCGAGCACGTAGAAGATCCCGTCGATGACGCCCCAGGCGAGGTTGCAGCCGGCCGTCGCGATCAGCAGTTCCAGCGCGCCTTCCGTGCCCTCTTCCTGGAGCATCATCCCGGCGCCCAGCGTGAAGGTGAGCGTCATGATGAGGCCGAACAGGATCTCGAGCATTCGCGATCCGGGGTCGAGGTGCTGCGAAGACAACGCGAGACCGGGCAGCAGTTTCATCGAACGTTCTCCTTCTTGAGACCGTGCGGCGGCGCTCCCGTGCAGAGCGTCCCCACACCGAAATCAGCGAATGGCCGGCGGTACCAGGTACAGCGCGATCGCGAACGCGAAATACAGGACGAGCAGCTGCACGCCGAGGTACCAGGCGGATTTCCCGCTGTTCGTCACGAACGTCACCGCCAGTGTGCTCACCAGGACGGCCACCACGGCACCCGCCCCGAACGTCATGTCCATCGGCGCAGGCGCGATCCACAGGCTGGCCAGGACCAGCACCGGCGCAACGAAGAGCGCAATCTGCGAGGAACTGCCGAGCGCCACGCCGACGCTGAGGTCTACCCGGTTCTTGCGTGCAGCCGCGAAGGCGGTCGTCATCTCCGCCGCTGCTCCGACGAGCGACACGACGATGAAGCCGACAAATGCCTGGCTCATTCCGAAGGCCTGCGCCGCCTGCTGCACGGACTCCACGAAGATCTCGCTCACGAGCGCCACGAGCAGCGTCACGCCCGCGAGGACGCCGAGGGCGAAGCGGATCGGCCATACCTCCTGTCCACCCTCGCCTTCGTGCGCCGTGCTCGCGAACAACGTCTTGTGGGTATGGAGCGAGAACACGAGGCCGAGCACGTAGGCGACCAGCAGCAATACCGCGAGTCCGACGCTGATCTGCTGGGCGACCAACTGTGCGTCCGGCCGGTCGGATGCCCCGATGAACGAGGGGATCGTCATCGCGACCGTAGCCATGAACAGCATGCCTGCCTGCAGGCGGGCCGTCGCCCGGTTGTACTCCTGCACATGGTGACGCAGGCCGCCGAGCAGCAGGGCCATTCCCATCATGAACAGCGAGTTCGTCACGATCGCACCGATGACCGAAGCCTTCACCAGGGCGAACATGCCGGCACGCAGGGCCGTGAGTGCGATCACCAGCTCCGTCAGGTTGCCGAGCGTAGCGTTCAGCAGGCCGCCGACCGCATCGCCGGTGCGCGCAGCGACGCTCTCGGTCGCCGAGCTCAGCAAGGTAGCCAGCGGCACGATCGCCAGTATCGAGAGCAGGAAGAGCACCGTAGACTGCTCCGGCGCGGCTCGCTCCACGACGAAGACCGACGGGACGGCCCCGAGCAACCAAAGGATGGGTCTTTCCCTCAACGCTCGCGTGACGCCACGCATTCGCCCTCCATTCACCGCGGTCGAGGCGTCCCATGCGGACGGCGCTCATCGCCCTCCGGTCCCGCCGGGGTACATCCTGGCCCCGGCGGGAAGGGGCAGTCCGTCAGAATTCGTAGAACATCTTCTGGATCTGCACCGGGTCCTTCGTCTTCGTCAGCGCGAGTTGCAGCAGCACGCGCGACTTGGCCGGGTTGAACTCACCCGACGCCACGAAGCCCATCTCGTCGTCGTTCACCTCGTTATTGCGCAGTACGAGGCCCTCCTGGAGTCGCGTGCTGCGGACGACGACCACACCGCCCTTGGCCGCCTTCTTCAGCGCCTCGAGCGCAGGCGTGGTCATGTTGCCGTCACCCACGCCGGCGACGACGATGCCCTTGGCACCATTGCGAACCGCTGACTCGATCAGGTCGGCGCTCATGTTGGCGTGCGCATAGATCACGTCCACGCGCGGCAGCTTGTCGAGCCCGTCCACCGTGAACGGGGTGGCCTTGCCGAGCTTCTTGTCCATCGGCTCGAACCAGTCGATCTTGCCGGTGTGCACGAGGCCCGCCGGCCCGCGGTTGACGCTCCTGAACGTCTGTACTGTCGTGGTGTCCGTCTTCACGACGTTGCGGGCGTAGTGGAACTCGTCGTTCAGACAGACCAGCGTGCCCTTACCCTTCGCACGCGGATCCGCGGCGATGGCGACACCGTTGTATATATTGCCCGGTCCGTCGGCGCTGATGGCCGTGGCCGGGCGCATGGACCCGACCATGACCACCGGCTTGTCGCTCTTCACGACCAGCGTCAGGAAGTAGCTCGTCTCCTCGAGCGTGTCCGTCCCGTGCGTGATCAGCACGGCGTCCACGTCCGGTGACGCGAGCGACTCGTTCACGCGCTTGGCGAGCTTGAGCCAGATCTCGTCGTTCATGTCCTGGCTGCCGATGTTCGCGACCTGCTCACCCGTGATGACGGCGAGCTTGTCGAGGTTCGGCACCGCCTTGAGCAGCGAGTTCACGTCGTAGGCGCCTGACTTGTAGCCGTAGTCCGTGGCGCTGGCCTGTGCGCCGGCGATGGTTCCGCCGGTGGCCAGGACACGGATCCTCGGCAGATCAGCGGCCTGCACGCTGCTGGCCGCAAGGACCGCAGCGAGGCCGAGTGTCAGCAATCTGTGTTTCATGTGGATCGCTCCTGAGGTTGGGGGGCCGGCGTCCCGCCGGCCCCTCTGTCGATATCTACTTTCTCCGCTTGGGCGCCGCTGTCCGGGTCGCACGCGCCCGTTCCGCCGCGGTGCTTCCCTGGGACTTGCCCTTCGAGGCTTCGTACGCGTGCCGGTAGCTTCGAGCCACCGCCCGAACGGCTCGACCGAGATCGTCGTAGACGTGGTCGTTCAGGTTTGCGAACGAGACACGGACCGACCAGTCCGGCGCCTCGAAGCCGCTGCCGTTCAGCAGCACGATGCCGTGGTCCTCGGCGAGCCGGAATACGATGTCGAGCGGATGGACGTTCTCCTTCATCCACTTCACCACGTCCTCGCCGACGTACTTGCGCGCCCAGAACTCGAAGTCGATGAGACCATAGTAATAGTCGTACAGCGGGTTCTCGGGCAACTCGACCCCGAGGCCCTCGAGCGTGGCCTCGAAACGCTTCCGCACGATGCCGATGCAGGCCTTCTGGTAGAGCTTCTTCTCGTCCATGAGTTCGTACAGCGAGAAGAGCGCCATCATCACCTGCTGCGGCAGCGAAAGCCCCGCCGTGTGGTTCAGCGCAACGTCCCGGCTGTCGGCGACGATGCGATCGATGAACGCCAGCTTGCGCGGCTCGAGCGTCAGCGCGGCATAGCGCTTGTCAAGCTTCTTCAGCACCGACTCCGGGTGCTTCGCGACGAGCGAGTCGAGCAGGTTGTCCTCGTGGACCGCGATTACGCCCAGGCGCCAGCCCGTGCAGCCGAAGTACTTGCTGTAGGAATAGACGCCGATCGTGTTGTAAGGGAACGCCCCCAGCAGCGAGCGGAAGCCCGGCACGAACGTCCCGTACACGTCGTCCGTGAGCAGGATCAGGTCGGGGCGCTTCTTAAGGATTGCACCAATCTTGGCGATCGTCTGCGCGCTCAGCGCCACCGCGCTCGGATTGCCCGGGTTGACCAGGAAGAACGCCTTCACGGCAGGATCGAGCAGCTTCTTCAGCTCGGCGTCGTCGAATTGGAACCGGTTCTCCTGCTTGGCCTGCACGTTCACGATCTTGAGGTCGTAGTCCTCGAGGTGCGGCATCTCGAGGTACGGCGTGAAGATCGGTGTGCCGAGCGCGATGGTGTCGCCGGCGTTGAGCAGCCGGTTCGTCTTCATGGTCTTGAAGATGTAGCACATCGCGGCCGTGCCGCCTTCGACGGCGTACAGCTTGAACTTGCCCTTCGGTCGCGGCTTACCGCACATCGCCCACTGCAGGTACTCGTGCACGATCTGCTCGTTGTGCACCAGCATCCGGTCCGGGACCGGGTAGTTGTCGCCGATGATGGAATCGACGAGCTCGTGGACGAACCTGTCGGCGTCGAAGCCGAACTTCTCGACGGCCCAGGGAACCATGCGGCCGAGGAATTCGGCGCCCGGCAGGTCTGGATGCTTCTTCAGCCACGCCTCGAGGCGGCTCGCGACGCCTCGTGCCTGCGGCATGCCGCCGACGCCCGGCGGCAGGTCCATGACGCGTTTGCTCTCGACGATTGCGAACTGCCCGAGCAGGAAGAATGCCTCCCGCGGCTCGGTTGCGATCCAGTTCGGGTTGCCGCGCCCCGCATTGAGATAGGCAACCGTTCCCGCCGCCGCGGTCTTGCTGGCCGCCTTGGCGAGGAAGTCCTTGATCTCAAACGGGCTCAGCGCCTCATATTCGCGAAGTTTCACGATGTCCATTGAATTCTCCGTTTCTTGACGGCCGCGGGCTCACCTCAGCCGCTGCCGGTCAGTAGCAGGACGATCACCATTCCAAAAATCGTCAGAAGCGTATTGCCAATCGCGTACGGCATGCCGTAACCGAGAGCCGGCACCTTGCTCTTCGCCGCTTCCTGGATCATTCCGAGCGCCGCAGTCGTCGTGCGCACGCCGGCGCAGACGCCGAAGAGAATTGCCGGATGGAACCTGAAGACGTAGTGGCCGAGCAGGATGGCGGCAATGAGCGGAACGGACGTCGCAACGATCCCCCAGAGGAAAATGCTGACGCCGACCTGCTGCAGACCCGAGACGAAGCCCGGGCCGGCGCTGATGCCCACGATGGCGATGAAGACGTTGAGGCCCAGCGTGTTCATCAGCCATAGCGACGGTGCCGGAATGCTGCCGAATGTCGGCCGGATCGTTCGCCAGTATCCCAGCAGCAGTCCGGCGAGCAGTGCACCGCCCGAGGTCGACAGGCTGAGTGGCACGCCGCCCAGGTTGATGGCGAGGGCACCGAGGAGTCCACCGACCACGATGCCGGCGGAGACGACGGCGAGGTCGGTGACCTCGGTCGGGCGATCCGCATGGCCCACCGACGCGACGAAGACTTCGACGTGACGCGTGCTTCCGGCCACGTTGAGGATGTCGCCCCTCAGGATCTCGGTTCCGGGAAGAATCGGGATCTCGATCATGTCGCGCGTGATCTTGCGCAGGTAGATCCCCCGCGCCTCCGGCAGGTCCGCCAGCTCGCGCAGGGTCTTGCGATTCACCGCCTTGCTGGTGACGAAGACGTCCACGACCGTCGCCGGCGTGTCGAGCAGCGCGCGATCATCGACCTCCGGGACGACGGCCTCGACTCTCTCGACCAGCAGTGGGCGAGGGCCGGAGATGGCAGCGACGTCACTGTCTTCGAGCACCGTGCCGGCATCCGCCTCGATGATCCGGTCGCCACGCCTGATGCGCTCCACGAATATGCGGAGGTCCGGGAAGAGCGTACTCACCGGCTTGCCCGTCAGCCCGCTTGCCTTCGCGATTCGATAGGCCCGGACCTCGATCTTCCGGTAGTCGGAGAACACGCCCGGGTCGTAGGTCGTCTCGCCACCGCCCAGCTCCTTCTCATACTCGGCGCAGGCCTTCGGCAGGTCGATGCCGACAAGCTTCGGCCCTAGCTGCGCGAGCACGATGGCCGACCCGATCGTGCCGTAGATGTAGGTGACGGCATATCCGACGGGGATGGCATTGAGCCAAGCCTGCAACTGCTCGGCCGACACGCCGAGCCGATTCATCTGGTCCGTCGCGACACCGATCGAAGCTGAAATCGTCTGGGAGCCGGCGTACATGCCGACTGCGTATCCCACGTCGAGCCCGGCGAACCTGGCGCACACGTACGAGACGAGCAGGCACAACGCCAGAATGATCAGCGAAAACAGGATCTGCTTCGGCCCGTCCTTGCTCAATCCACGGAAGAACTGTGGACCGACGCCATAACCCACGGCGAAGAGGAACAGCATGAAGAACGTCGACTTGATGGGCCCCGGGATCTGGATCCCGATCTGCCCGATGACCACGGCGGCGAGCAGCGTCGCCGTCACGCTGCCGAGTCTGAAGCCGGCGACCTTCTTCGCCCCTAGCCAGAATCCGAGCGCGAGCGCCAGGAAGATCGCGAGTTCCTGGTACGTGCGCAGCGTCTCGACGATCCAACCCCAGATACCCATTCGAGCCTCCTCGGGACCGTTGCCTCAGCTGACCAATGCGACGATCACGGTGCCCCAGATTGCGAGAAACACGTTGCCGACCGCGTAGGCGACGCCGTAGCCGATCGACGGCACAGCACTCTTCGCGGTTTCCTGGACGGCCGCCAGCGCCGGCGTCGCGGTACACGCGCCTGCGCAAACGCCGAGCAGGACGCCCGGGTGCATCTTGAACACCCAGCGCCCGATCACCACGCCGATGAGCAGCGCGAGCATGACGGTGGCCGCCCCGGCGACGAGCAGGCTGACGCCGCTCGACCGCAGGCCCAGGATGAAGTCGGGCCCGGCATTCAAGCCGACCACCGCGACGAAGCCGGTGAGTCCGATCGACTCGAACACCCACAGGGTCGCGCTCGGGATGCGACCGAAGTAGCGTGGACGCACGGAGCGCAGCCAGCCGCAGACGAGCCCACCGAGCAGCACGCCGACCGGCAGGCTGAGCCCGATTTCCACGCCGCCGATGTCGAGCGCCGGCAGGCCGATCAGCGCGCCCGCCACGATCCCCGTCGCGACGACGAGCATGTCGGTGGCGTCCGTCGGCCGGTCTGCGACACCCAGGTAATCGATGGCACGCGCGACGTTTCCGGAAGCGCCCACGATCGTCAGCACGTCGCCGCGAGCGACCCTCGTGTCGGGCATCGCTGCCAGTGGCATGCCCGCACGGGTCATGGCGCGGAGGTAGACGCCGCGCGTCGATTCTTCCCGGGCAAGCTCCGCCAAGGCCATGCCGTCGATGGCGGCATTCGTGACGACGACATCCACCACATCCGTGGTCATGCCGAGCAGTTCGCGGTCGTCCGTCTCACGCAGGCCACTCCCGGGCGCCTCGAGGGCTTCGACCAGCGACGCTCGCGGTCCGGACACGGCAATCACGTCGCCGACCTGGAAGCCTTGCGCTCGATCGGCCTTGAGAATCTCGCCGTGCCTGCGGAGCCGCTCTACGAACACGCGCGCACCCCCGGCCGCCGCCTCCAATTCGACTGGCGTGTGGCCGAGCCACCGGGAACCCGGGTCGATCGCGTACGCTCGAAGTTCGACCTCGCGCCGCGCGGACGACTGCGGCTGCGCGCCGCCCAGCATTTCCTGCTCGAGCTTGCGGCACTCCTCCGCAAGGTTCACGCGCATGATCTTCGGGGCGAGTTGGGACAAGAACCACGCCGCCCCAGTCATGCCGACCAGGTAGGTGACCGCGAATGCGACGGGGATGTTGTTGACCATCGCGGCGCGTGCAGCATCCCCGACGTCGAGCTTGTTCAGCGCATCCATCGCGGTGCCGATGGCGGCCGACTCCGTGAGCGACCCCGCCAGCATGCCGGCCGCTGTTCCCGGGTCATACCCGAACGATTCAGCGACGATGTACGCCGCGACGAGTCCCGTCGTGGCCACGATGGCGGCGAGCGCGGCGTGCTGCAGTCCGTCCTTCTTGAGTCCACGGAAGAACTGCGGGCCGGTGCGGAAGCCGATCGCAAACAGGAACAGCAGGAAGAAGCATTGCTTCACCTCGTTCGGCAGGGTGACCCCCACCTGTCCGACGATCACGCCCGCGAGCAGCGTGCCGGTCACCGCGCCCAGCTTGAAGCCGCCCAGCGACAGCTTCCCCAGCAGGTAGCCGAGGCCCAGGACCAGGAAGAACGCGATCTCCGGGTGCCTTTGCAGCAACTCGCGGGCAATTTCGATCACGGCATGTCCTCCGTCCGGGCAATTCCGATCAGTCCCCTGTGGCCTCCGTGGGCACAGCCTTGGTCTCCGCAATCCAGTCGTCCACCAGCGTGAACGCTACGGCGAGCACGACGGGGCCGACGAATATGCCGATCAGACCAAACGAGACCAGGCCGCCGACCACACCCGCGAAGATGAGCAGGAACGGCAGGTCGGCGCCCTTGCGTATCAGCGCCGGCCGGACGAAGTTGTCCATCAGCCCGACGACGATCGACCAGATCAGCAGGAACGTGCCCCACCCCACTCCCACGCTTGCGTAAACCCACGCCGTAGCGCCCAGCAGGACGAGGATCGGCCCGAGCTGCGCGATGCACAGCACGAACATCACGAGTGTCAAGGGTGCGGCGAACGGGACGCCCGCGATGGCGAGGCCGAGGCCGCCGAGGACCGACTGCAGGATCGCCGTGACGACCACGCCGAGTGCCACGCCGCGAATGGCCTGCCCCGCCAGCACCGTCACACGATCCCCGCGCTCACCGGCCAGGCGACGCGAGAATCGCCGGACCCACGCCGCCCAGGCCTCCCCGCCCGAGTACAACACGGCGCACAGGACGACCGTCAGCAGGAACTGCACGAGGACCGCTCCCACGCTCCCGGCCTGCCGTCCAAGCCATGTGAGCGCATCGCGCAGGTAGGGCTGCGCCTGGGCGAGCAGATCGCCGACGGCGCTGGACGCCACGTGCTGCCACGCGTCGACGGCGCGCTCACCCACCACGGGAAGGTTGCCGAGCCAGGCCGGCGGTGGCGGGACATGCGCCTGCGACAACTTCGCAGCCAGCGCCTGCGCGTCGCCGACGTGCGCGACTGCGGCCTCGGTAAGCAGCGCCAGCGGCACGATCAGCACCGCCAGCAAAACCACGGTCAGGAGGGTCACCGCAAGGCCCCGGCGTCCGCCGAAGAGCCGCTGCACCCGCAGCAGCAGCGGCCAGGTCGCGATCACGATCATCGTCGCCCAGACGAGCGAACCGAGGAACGGCCGCAACACCCACAGCGAACTCGCGATCAACCCGCCGATGAAGATGACGGACAGGACGACCCGTGCCAGTTCGCTGCGTGTCTCGCTCATCAGAATTTATCCTCGATGAACTTGAACGGGTACTTCGACTCGCGGTAATCGCCCGGCTTCTGCCGCTTGGGCAGCTTGACCTTCTCGCGCGGCGCGTCCTTGTACGGGATCTTGCTCAGGAGGTCCGTGATGATGTTGAGCCGGGCCCGCCGCTTGTCGTCCGAGACGGCGACGTACCATGGCGCGAATTCCGTGTCGGTGGCGGCGAACATTTCGTCGCGCGCCCGCGAGTAGTCGTACCACCGGCTGTAGGACTTCAGGTCCATCGGCGAGAGCTTCCAGATCTTGCGGCCGTCGTCGATGCGGTCCGTGAGCCGCCGGGTCTGCTCCTCGGGGCTCACTTCCAGCCAGTACTTC
>JBBIVG010000118.1:0-9296 GCA_037439865.1 Nevskiaceae bacterium | reverse complement strand
AGCGCCTCGACGGCCCGGTGCGCGGCAACGGCAAGATCATCCAGGAACTCGAGGCGGCCTTCCTCGGCGCGGGCTGGAACGTCATCAAGGTGATCTGGGGCTCGCGCTGGGACCCGCTGCTTGCGCAGGACACGCGCGGGCTGCTGCGCCGACTCATGATGGAGTGCGTGGACGGCGAGTACCAGAACTTCAAGGCGAAGGGCGGCGCGTACACGCGCGAGCACTTCTTCGGCAAGTACCCCGAGCTCAAGGAAATGGTCGCCAACCTGTCGGATCACGACATCTGGCGACTGAATCGCGGTGGCCACGACCCGCACAAGGTCTTCAACGCCTACGCCTCCGCCGTCGCGCACAAGGACCAGCCGACGGTGATCCTCGCCAAGACCATCAAGGGCTATGGCATGGGTCGCGCCGGCGAGGGCCAGAACATCACTCACCAGCAGAAGAAACTCGACGACGAGGCGCTCAAGGACTTCCGCGACCGCTTCAACATCCAGGTGTCGGACGAGGACATCGCGAAGGTACCCTTCTACCGCCCCGCGGAGGGCAGCGAGGAACTCGAGTACCTGCGCGAGCGGCGCCGCGCGCTCGGCGGATTCCTGCCGCAGCGGCGGACGCGGGTGCCGAAGCTGAAGACGCCCGACCTCGACGCATTCGCGTCGCTGCTGGAATCGTCGGGCGAGCGTGAATTCTCGACGACCATGGCGCTCGTGCGGCTGCTGTCCATGCTCGTGAAGGACAGGAACATCGGCCAGCACGTCGTGCCGATCGTCCCGGACGAGGCGCGCACGTTCGGCATGGAAGGCATGTTCCGCCAGATCGGCATCTACTCGTCCATGGGACAGCTCTACACCCCGCAGGACGCGGACCAGCTCCTCTATTACCGCGAGGACAAGAAGGGGCAGATCCTGGAGGAGGGCATCAACGAGGGCGGCGCGATGTGCAGCTGGATTGCCGCCGGCACCTCGTACGCCAACCACGGCGTCCCGATGATCCCGTTCTACATCTACTACTCGATGTTCGGCTTCCAGCGCGTCGGCGATTTCTGCTGGGCGGCGGGCGACATGCAGACCCGCGGGTTCCTGATCGGCGGCACGGCGGGTCGCACGACGCTTGCGGGCGAAGGCCTGCAGCACCAGGACGGTCACAGCCAGCTCGTGGCTACGACGATCCCGAACTGCGTCGCCTACGACCCGACGTTCGCCTACGAACTGGCCGTGATCGTGCAGGACGGCCTGCGCCGCATGTGTGCGGAGCAGGAGAGCGTCTTCTATTACATCACCTGCATGAACGAGAACTACGCCCACCCGGCCATGCCGAAGGGCGTCGAGCAAGGCATCCTGAAGGGGATGTACCTCTACCAGATCGGCGGGCGCGGCAAGGTGCGGGTGAACCTGCTCGGGTCCGGGACGATCCTGCGTGAAGTGATCGCAGCGGCCGACCTGCTCGAGAACGAATTCGGCGTTCCCGCCGACGTCTTCAGCGTGCCGAGCTTTTCGGAGCTGCGGCGCGACGCACTCGATGCGGAGAGATGGAACCTGTTGCATCCCGACCATTCGCCACGCGTGCCGTACGTGCGGCAGTGCCTCGCGGCGCACACGGGACCGTTCGTCGCGGCGACGGACTACATGCGCACGGTCCCCGACCAGATCCGCCAGTGGGTGCCCGGCCGTTACCACGTGCTCGGGACGGACGGCTACGGCCGCAGCGATTCCCGCGCCGCGCTGCGCGGGTTCTTCGAGGTCGATCGCCGCTACGTGACGCTTGCGGCCCTCAAGGCGCTGGCAGACGAGGGCAAGCTCGATGTCGCCACGGTGAAGAGCGCCATGGAGCGCTTCGGCATCGATCCCGAGAAGCCCAACCCGGTGACGGTCTGATCGGGTCGCGCTCGTGGCACAGCTCATCGAAGTTCGTGTTCCCGACCTCGGCGACTACAAGGACGTCGAGATCATCGAAGTCGCGGTGCGCGTGGGCGACACGGTCGCGGTGGATGCGACGCTGCTGACGCTCGAGACCGAGAAGGCGACGATGGACGTGCCGTCCACGGCGGCCGGCGTCGTGCGCGATCTCAAGGTGCAGCGCGGCGGCCGCGTATCGAAGGGCGACCTCATCGCGATCGTCGAGGGCGAGGCCGCTCGATCGGGCGAGGCGCCGCCGGCGGTCCCGCCTCGGCCCGAGACGACGCAACCCGCGCCATCGGCCCCGGTCACGAAGCCGGTCGAGGCGGCGCGGCCCGCGCCTGCCCCGCCACAGGCTGCGTCCCCGGTCGCCACCGGCGTGGTGATCGCGCCCGGCTTCTCCCGGTCCCACGCGAGCCCGTCCATCCGCCGCTTCGCGCGCGAACTCGGCGTGGATCTTGCGACGGTCACGGGCACGGGCGAGAAGGGCCGCATCACCGAGCAGGACGTCAAGTCGCACGTCAAGCGATTGCTGGCCGAGCCGGCGCCTGCCGCTGCGTTGCCAAGGGTTCCCGAAGTCGACTTCGCGGCCTTCGGGCCGATCGAGCGCAAGCCGCTGTCGCGCATCCAGAAGATCTCCGGGCCACGACTGCATGCGAGCTGGGTGAACATCCCGCACGTCACGCAGTTCGACGAAGCCGACATCACGGAGATGGAAGCCACGCGCGCCGGGCTCAAGGACGAGGCGACGGCGCGCGGCATCAGGCTCACGCCCCTCGCGTTCATCATGCGGGCGTGTGCGCAGGCGCTGCAGGCGTTCCCGCACTTCGGCGCTTCGCTCGATGCGGCCGCCGGGGAACTCGTGTACAGGAAGTACGTGCACCTCGGCTTTGCGGCCGACACGCCGGGCGGCCTCGTCGTGCCGGTGGTGCGCGACGCCGACCGCAAGGACGTCTTCGAACTGGCGCGCGACCTGGCGGCGCTGAGCGAGAAGGCGCGCGCGGGCAAGCTCGCCGCGGCGGAGATGCAGGGCGGCTGTTTCACGATTTCGAGCCTCGGCGGGATCGGCGGAACCGCATTCACGCCGATCATCAATGCGCCCGAAGTCGCAATCCTGGGCGTCTCGCGCGCGAGCCACCGCCCCGTGTACGAGAATGGCGCCTTCGTGCCGCGCCTGATGCTGCCGTTGTCGCTGTCGTACGATCATCGCGTGATCGACGGGGCGGACGCGGTGAGGTTCACGACCTTTCTCGCGAAGGCGCTGGCGGACGTGCAGGGACTGCTGCGGGCGATTCCATGAAGCAGACGGTGAGCGTTCCCGATCTCGGTGGCTTCAAGGATGTCGCCGTGATCGACGTGCTGGTGAAGCCGGGCGACCGCGTCGAGGTGGAGACGCCGCTCATCACGCTCGAGAGCGACAAGGCGACCATGGACGTGCCGTCGACCGCGGCGGGCACGGTCGAGAGCGTGGCGGTCAAGGCGGGTGACAAGGTCAACACGGGTTCGCCCGTCATCGTGCTCGAGGTCGCGGCGGCAGGCGACACGAGTGACCAGACGATGCCGCGCGCCATGCTGCGGGCGCCGGAGCCTTACGGCGGCGAGCCTTACCTGGACACGGTGCCGCTGCAGCCGATGAGCGGGGCCGCGTCGGCCGCTCCCGCCCCGGGCGGTGCGTCGGCTGCGACACCCGCGGTCGCGGTTGGAGCCGGCGTCGCGCCGGGACCGCATTCCTACGATTACGACGTCGTCGTCCTCGGCGCGGGGCCGGGCGGCTACACGGCCGCATTTCGCGCGGCAGACCTCGGGTTACGCGTCGCGCTGGTCGAGCGGTCGCCGACGCTGGGCGGCGTCTGCCTGAACGTCGGCTGCATCCCCTCGAAGGCCCTGCTGCACGCCGCGAAAGTCATCGAGGACGCGCAGGCGATGGCGGCGCACGGGGTGCGCTTCGGTGCACCGCAGGTGGATGCGGCGAAACTCCGCGAGTGGAAGGACTCGGTCGTCGGTCGCCTGACCGGCGGGCTCAAGAATCTCGCGCGGCAGCGCAAGGTCACCGTCGTGCACGGCAGCGCGCGCTTCGCCTCGCCGCACGATCTGCAACTCGACGACGGCGGCGTGGGACAGAAGCTGAGCTTCCAGCAGTGCATCATCGCCGCGGGCTCGGAGTCCGTGCGATTGCCGGGGCTACCCGATGATTCGCGTGTCATCGACTCGACAGCCGCGCTCGAGCTCGACCTGCCCCAGAGCCTGCTCGTCATCGGCGGCGGCATCATCGGGCTCGAGATGGCGACGGTGTACGCCGCGCTCGGCGTGAAGGTGAGCGTTGTCGAGCTGACGGACGGTCTCATGCCCGGGTGCGATCGCGATCTCGTGCGGCCCCTCGAGAAGCGTATCGCGTCGCGCTACGAGCGCATCATGGTGTCCACCCGCGTGGCGTCGATCGAGCCGACGCAGGAGGGCCTGCGCGTGACCTTCGCCGGGGGCAAGGCTCCCGAGCCGCAGGTCTACGGCAAGGTGCTCGTCGCCGTCGGCCGCAGCCCGAACGGCAAGCGCATCGGCGCCGAGGCGGCCGGCGTCCAGGTCGACGATCGCGGTTATATTTCCGTCGACCGGCAGATGCGCACCAGCGTGCCGCACATCTTCGCGATCGGCGACATCGTGGGCCAGCCCATGCTGGCCCACAAGGCGACCCACGAAGGCAAGGTGGCCGCCGAGGTGGCCGCCGGGCTCAAGAGCCACTTCGACGCGACCGTCATTCCGTCGGTCGCCTACACGGACCCCGAGATCGCGTGGGTCGGGCTGACCGAGACCGACGCGAAGGCGCGCGGCGTCGCCTACGAGCGGGCCGTGTTTCCCTGGTCGGCAAGCGGCCGGTCGCTCGCGCTCGGTCGCGACGAGGGATTCACGAAGCTGCTGTTCGATCCGCAGACCCACCGCGTCGTGGGTGGCGGCATCGTCGGGACGAACGCCGGAGACCTGGTCTCGGAGGTCGCGTTCGCGATCGAGATGGGCGCGGACGCCGCCGACATCGGCCTCACGATCCACCCGCATCCGACGCTGTCGGAGACCATCGCCATGGCCGCCGAGACGTTCGAGGGAACGATCACCGACCTCTACGCGCCTCGCAAGAAGTCGCGCCCGGCCGGGTGACCGCGCACAGGACCGCATGAACCGGGGATTGACGCGCGCGCTGCGGCTGCTCGGGCTGCTCGAGGCGGGGCGCCGCGTCGAGCTGCGGCTCCGGATGCGCCAGGAACGCTCGCTGCCGGACGCCGTGATCCTCGGAGCGCAGAAGTGCGGCACGACCTCGCTGCACGGCTACCTGGTCCAGTCGCCGGGCGTGATCGCGCCGTTGCGCAAGGAAGTGCACTATTTCGACCTGAATTTCGGCCGCGGCGCACAGTGGTATCGCGCGCACTTCGGCAGGGTCGGCGAGGCCGGGATCAACCTCGACAGCAGCCCGTACTACCTGTTCCATCCGGCCGTCCCGCGACGCATGCATGAACTGCTGCCGGACGCGAAGCTCATCGTGCTGTTGCGCGATCCGGTGCGGCGCGCTTACTCCCATTACTGGCACGAGCGGGCCAAGGGACGCGAGAAACTCGAGTTCGAGGACGCAATCGCGGCCGAGCCCGAGCGAATCGCATCGGCTGACGCGGAACTGGCGGACGGGTCGCTCGATTGCAGCGCCGACCACCAGCACTTCAGCTATGTCGCGCGCGGCCGGTATGCAGAGCAGCTGGAGCGCTGGCTGGCGCTCTATCCCCGCGACAGGTTTCACGTGGTGCGGTTCGAGGACCTGGTCGAGGACCCGCTCGCGCGGCTGAACGATACGCTGGCGTGCCTCGGCCTGGCGGCGGCGACGAAAGTCGACCTCGAGCCCCGCAACACGCGGCGCTATCCGGCCATGAACGCCGCGACGGCGGAACGGCTCCGCGAGTACTTCGCGCCGCAAAACCGGCGCCTGGAGCAGTTGCTGGGCGTCCCGTTCGGCTGGTAGGCGGACTACTTCCGCGCGCTCACCAGTCGTCCAAGTGATTCGAGGTACGCCGCCTCGTCGGGCGGCAGGCCTGTCCGCTGGCTGCGCCAGAGAGCTTCCCCGAGGCACTCGATCATGCGGTGCTCGGCCGCGTGAGGGTCGCCGAGCCGTCGACAGAGTTCCGCGTGGATCGCGGCGATCCCGGCCGGGCGATTCGTGCCCACCTGCTCGCGGAGCGCAAGGTGCAGGCCCATGTGCAGGAACGGGTTCGCCTGCCCGCCCTCCGGAGCATAGTCGCGCGAAACGGCGTCGCTCTCGCCCGCGACGACGGCCTGGTATTCGGGATGCTGCTCGACGACCGCCGCGATCTGGTGCTCGAGCGGCTCCATCGGCAAGGACTCGCGCCGCTTGCGCCAGGCCTCCAGGTAGTGCCGGCGCAGGGCTTCGCGGTCCTGGTCGTGGAAGAACGGCATCGAGCGCTCACCTCGCGGTTTTGTCGCCGTACTCGCACAGGTCCGCGATCGGGCAGTGCGGACAATCCGGCTTCGCTGCCTTGCAGACGTAGCGACCGTGCAGGATCAGCCAGTGATGGGCATCGTGCAGGAACTCGGCGGGGACGACCTCGAGCAGCCTGTCCTCGACGGAGCGCACGTCGTCCCCCGGTGCGAGGCCCGTGCGGTTCGCGACGCGGAAGACGTGCGTGTCCACGGCGATCGTGGGCTCGCCGAAAGCCGTGTTGAGGATGACGTTCGCCGTCTTGCGCCCCACGCCCGGGAGTGCTTCGAGCGCCTCGCGGTCCCGCGGGACGCGTCCGCCGTGCTCGTCGATGAGCTTCCGGCACGTGGCGATGATGTTCTTCGCCTTGCCCTGGTAGAGGCCGATCGACTTCACGTGCCGCGACAGCCCGTCCACGCCGAGCGCGAGGATCGCCCGAGGTGTGTTCGCATCCGCGAACAGATTGCGCGTCGCAAGGTTGACGCTCTTGTCCGTCGCCTGCGCGGAGAGGACGACAGCCACGAGCAACTCGAACGGCGTCGAGTACTCGAGTTCCGTCTTCGGGTGCGGATTGCGCTCGCGCAGGCGCTCGAAGATTGCGCGCACACGCCGTGCGTTCATGCGACGGACCTTGCGGCGACGTCCTCGCTGTCCGCGCGTGCGCGCGTATCGAGAGAGCGCCTGCGCCAGTTACGCGCGGCGAGCATCAACCCGAGTACGATGAACGCGCCGGGCGGGAGGAGCGCCAGGAGCAGGCCGTGTCCGCCCGGCACGATCTGCAGGCCGGCGCCGGCCGCGCCGCGGCCAATCAGCAGGCCCAGGTCCGCGCCGAGCGTGCCGTGCCCGAGCAGTTCCCGGGTCGCGCCAAGCGCAAGCAGCACCAGCAGGAAGCCGAAGCCCATTCCCGCGCCGTCGAGGAGTGCCGCGCCAAGCGGCTGGCGCGATGCGAACGACTCTGCGCGCGCGAGCACGAGGCAATTGGTGACGATCAGCGGCAGGAAGATGCCCAGCGCGTCGTGCAGCCCGGGCCACCATGCGGCCATCGCGAGTTCCACGGCCGTGACCGTCCCCGCGATGGCGAGCACGAACACGGCCAGGCGGATCTCCGGCAGCAGCCAGCGTCCGAGGAGCGCGGCGAGCAGGTTGCTCGTGACGAGAACCGCCAGCGTCGCGAGCCCGAGACCAAGCGCGCTGCCGACCGAAGTGCTGACCGCGAGCAGCGGGCACAGGCCGAGCAACTGCACGAGCGCCGGGTTCTGCGTGCTGAGGCCATTGCGGAGAATGTCGCTCGCGGACATGGGCGGATTGTAGGGCATGGAATGCACTCAGCGTCCCGATGCCCGAGATTGCGGGACGGCGCTCCCTGCCGGAGCGGCAAAGATCGCGTCGCGGTGGGCGTCGAAATAGACAAGTGCGTTCAGCACGGCGTGCACCACGGCCCGGGGAGTCACCGTTGCGCCGGTGAACTGGTCGAAGTCGCCGCCGTCCTTGCGGACGCGCCAGCGCTCCGGCGCCGGATCCTGCAACGAGCGGCCCGCGAACTTGCTGATCCAGTCCGACTTGCGCTCGTCGATGGCATCGCCGAGCCCGGGTGTCTCCTTGTGCGACAGCACCCGCACTCCGAGCAGCCGTCCGTCCTTGCCGACGGCGACGAGCAGCCGGATCGAGCCCGCGTAGCCGTCCGGAGCGACCGCCTCGATCAGCGCGGCGACCGGTTGGCCGCCGAGCCTCGCGCGATGGATGGCGACGGGCTCGTCCGTGCCGAGCAGTTCCGGATCGCGAGCGGTCACGGCATCCTGCAGGAGGTCGTTGTCATAGCGCGCTGCGCCGAGTGCCGCAGCCAGCCGGGCGACGCGTTGCGCGCGTTCGTTCGCCTCGATTCGAGGCTGGGCCAGGTCGTGCACGACGGCGACCAGCCCCACCGCGAGCGCGGCGGCGGCAGCGAGCAGCAGCGCGGCGCGCACGGGCCGCGCACGCGAGGATTCAGCGCCCTGCGTGTCCATGGATCCTCGGCACGGTGTAGCGGTCGATGAGCGGGGCTGCAAGGTTCATCAGCAGCACCGCGAAGGCGACGCCGTCGGGATAGCCGCCCCAGGTGCGGATCAGCCAGGTGATGGACCCGATGCCCGCCCCGTAGACCAGGCGGCCTCGATCGCTGGTGGCCGCCGACACCGGGTCAGTCGCGATGAAGAACGCTCCGAGCATCGTCGCGCCCGAGAACAGCTGGAAGGACGCGGCTGAATGGGCGCCAGGGTCGAGCGCGTGCATCGCCGCCGCCGGCAACGCGATGCCGGCCAGCACCGAGGCGGGGATGTGCCAGCGCACGATGCCGCGAGCGAGCAGGTACACGCCGCCGGCCAGCGCGGCCGCGTTGATCCATTGTGAACCGGCCCCGCCGAGGGACCCGAACGCCGGCTGCGCCAGGATTTCCTCCATCGTGTAGCGCTGGCCAAGCCCGGTCCGCAGCGCGTCGAGCGCCGTTGCGCCCGTGTAGGCGTCCCACGTCCCGGGCCCGCCGACGGGACCGTGGATGAACGACTGCCAGGTCAGGCGAGCGAGTTCCGACCACTCGATTCCCGTTGTGCCGAGCGGTACGGGCCAGCGAGTCATCTCGAGAGGGAAGGACACGAGCAGGACGGCGTAGCCGACCATCGCCGGATTGAACGGGTTGTAGCCGAGCCCGCCGTACGCGTGCTTACCGAGCAGCACCGCGATCGCCGTGCCGAGGAGCATCAGCCACCAGGGGAGCAGCGGGGGCACGGCGAGCGCCAGCAGTGCCGCCGTCACGATCACGCTGCCGTCTCGCAGGAACGGCGCCGCGTCGCGCCCCCGCAATCGGAGTGCGAGGGCCTCGCACGCGAGAGCAGTCGGCAGGCCGACCGCGAGCTGCAGCAGTGCTCCGGGGCCGTAGACGAAGACCTGCGCCA
>JBBIVG010000117.1:0-9303 GCA_037439865.1 Nevskiaceae bacterium | reverse complement strand
GTTTCAATCCATGCCCATTACGGATATGGGGACAAGCATGGCTCAGGCAAGTATCGGTATCATCGGCGGTAGCGGCGTATACGACATCGAGGGCTTGCAGAACAAGCGCTGGGAGAAGGTCGAATCGCCGTTCGGCGCGCCGTCGGACGAACTGCTGTTCGGCGAGCTCAACGGTGCGCAACTGGTCTTCCTGCCGCGCCACGGGCGCGGGCACAAGATCCCGCCGTCCGAAGTCAACTATCGCGCCAACATCGACGCACTGAAGCAGGTCGGCGTCACGGACCTCGTGTCGTTCTCCGCCTGCGGCTCCTACAGGGAGGTGCTGAGCCCCGGGACGTTCGTGCTGGTCGACAACTTCGTGGACCGTACCGTGCACCGCGCGAGTTCCTTCTTCGGAGCGGGCTGCGTCGCGCACGTGCCTTTCGCGCATCCCGTCGGGCCCGCGCTGCAGGAACTCGTCGCCCGAGCAGCGACGGCCGAGGGCATCGCGTTCAAGCGCGGCGGCACCGCGGTCTGCATGGAAGGGCCGCAGTTCTCGACGCTGGCCGAGTCGCTCGGTTACAAGGACGCGGGTTACGACATCGTGCACATGACTTCGATGCCGGAAGCGAAGCTCGCGCGCGAGGCCGAGATCACCTACGCGGTGGTCGCGATGGTGACGGATTTCGACTGCTGGCATCCGGCGCACGACGCGGTCGAGGTTTCGACGCTGCTCAAGGTCATGGATGAGAACCGCGGCAAGGCCCAGCGGCTCTTCGCGCGCCTCGCGCGCGACTTCCCGGCCGAGCACGTTCCCTGTCCCGTCGGCTCTGACCGAGCCCTCGACGGGGCGATCCTCACCCGGCCGGAGGCCCGCGATCCCGCGCTCGTGGCGAAGCTACGCACGGTGGCCGGGCGGGTGCTCGGGGCCTGACATGCGCATCCACGGCCAGTCGTACCGCAGCATCTTCGTCGCAGGCGACGGCTGGACGGTCGCCGTCGTCGACCAGACACGCCTGCCGTTCACGTTCGAAATCCGCCACTTGCACGGCGCGGACGACGCTGCGGCCGCCATCAGCGACATGATCGTTCGCGGTGCGCCGCTGATCGGCGTGACGGCGGCGTACGGCGTCGCGCTCGGCATGCGCGCCGATCCGACGGACGCCGGACTCGAGCGCGTCGTGGAACTGCTGGGCCGCACGCGGCCGACGGCGGTGAACCTGCGTTGGGCGCTCAGGCGTATGTTGGCCGTGCTCCGTCGCGAGTCGCCGGTCCACCGCGCGGACCGCGCTTACGAGGAAGCGGGGCGCATCGCGGACGAAGACGTCGCGGCATGCGCTGCGATCGGCCGTCACGGCGCGACCATAATCGAGCGGCTGAGTGCCGCCGCCGGACGGCGACCCGTCAACGTGCTCACGCACTGCAACGCCGGGTGGCTCGCATGCGTCGACTGGGGCACCGCGCTTGCGCCGGTCTACGCGGCGCACGAGTCCGGCATCGCGGTGCGCGTGTACGTGGACGAGACCCGGCCGCGGAACCAGGGTGCATCGCTCACGGCGTTCGAGCTCGGAGCCCATGGCGTCCCGTATGAGGTCATCGTGGACAACGCGGGCGGCCACCTGATGCAGCGCGGACACGTCGACGTCTGCATCGTGGGCAGCGACCGAACCACGTCCACGGGGGACGTGGCCAACAAGATCGGCACGTACCTGAAGGCGCTCGCGGCGCGTGACAACGGCGTGCCGTTCTACGCTGCGCTGCCGTCCTCGACGATCGACTGGAGCCTGGACGACGGCGTGCGCCAGGTGCCGATCGAGCAGCGCTCCGCGCGCGAGGTGACCCATGTGCGCGGCCGGGCCGACGACGGCAGGGTGCTGGAGGTCGAGGTCGTCAACCCCGGCAGCACAGTGGCGAACCCCGGTTTCGACGTTACTCCGGCGCGACTGGTGACGGGCATCATCACGGAACGCGGCATCGCGCCCGCCAGCCGGGACGGGCTCCTGTCGTTGTATCCGGAACGAGCAGGCGCGTCCGCATGAACGAGATTCAAACGGAGATCCGGCGCGAGATCGTGGCGGCGTCCTGCGCGCTCGACGGTGCCGGGCTCATGCCCAACAAGTCGGGCAACGTATCGGCGCGGGTGCCCGGCGGATTCGTGATCACGCCGTCGGGCGTGCCGTACAGGGAGATCGAGCCCGGGCAGCTTGTCGAGATCGGCGACGACGGCAAGGTCGCGCAAGGAAGCCTGCGCCCTTCCTCCGAGTGGCGCATGCATGCCGCGATCTACGCGGCGCGTCCGGAGGTAGCCGCGGTCGTGCACACGCACAGCCCGCGGGCGACGGCGCTGTCCTGCGCCGGCCACGGCATCCCGCCGTTCCACTACATGATCGCGCTCGCCGGGGGCGCGATCCGCTGCATGCCGTACGCGACCTTCGGCACCCAGGAGCTTGCGGCCAGCGCGGTGGCCGGACTCGCCGGGCGACGCGCGGTGCTGCTCGCCAATCACGGCGTCGTGGCGGTCGGCGCGTCGCTGCGCGCGGCTCAGGCGGTCGCCATCGAGGTCGAGAACCTCGCGATGCAGTACCTCGAATTGAAATCCGCGCGTCTCGAGCCCGTGGTGCTGAGCGACGCCGAACTCGCGAAGGTGATCGAAAAGTTCGGCGACTACGGGCGCATCGAGCGCACCTGAGCGAGGCGTCGTGCGGTCAGGCCGCTGGCTCGCGGCCGGCGCCATGGCGTCGGGCCATCTGGATGCGTCGCATCGAGAGGCTCGGCAGGATCAGGCCCTCGACCGCGCCCACGGTTTCCCAGCGCGCGGCGTCACCGGACTGGATTCGAGCAAGCAGGTGACGATCGTCGTCCGGAACCAGCACGAGCGCGTCGCCGGTGGAGGCTCGCAACTTGCGCGCGACGGTGTCCGGATCTCCCATCACGTCGGGCGTCCGCGGCAGATAGAAGCCGATGCTGGACTCGCCGACCTTGCAGAGCACCAGTTGCTCGCCCGGCTGGATGATGCCGGCGACGGCGGCCCCGAGGCGTGGCGACAGTCGCTCCGGCTCGAGCGCGGGAAGCAGTCCGACGAACGCGGATAGGTAGAGAGCCGCAGCACCGGCCGCCGCCACCGGCACCAGCGCTCCCGGGCGGCCGCGCAACCAGGCGAATGCGACGACTATGCCGACGCCGAGCGCAACCGCTGCGAGCGCGAGTGCGGCCGCGTGCGCCGGCGCACCGACGAATCGCTCGCTCAAGAAGCCGCCGACCGCTGCCGCACACAGGCAGACGATGCCGAAGAGCGTGGCTTCGAGCGTGCGTTCGAAACGTGTCCAGTCGCGGACTCCCAGGATCCGGGACTCCACCAGCGTCGCCACCAGGATGGCGAGGGCCGGGAATGCCACGAGCATGTAGTGCGGCAGTTTCGAGACCGTGAGTTCGACGACGACGAGCGGACCGAGCACCCAGGCGAGCAGGTAGGCCGTTTCGCCCCGGCCTCGGTGGGTCCAGGCGTTCGCCAGGGCTGCTGGGAGCAATGCGCCCCACGGGAAGAAGGCAATCACCGTCGCGACGAGGTAGTACCCGGGCCACCCTGAGTGGCCTTCGTAGGGCGTGACCGTACGTCCGAGCAGGTGATGCCCGAGGCCTTCGGACGCGAAGCCACCTTGCGTGGCGAGGGCGGCCGGAATGCCCCACGCGAGAAACATCGCCAGTGACAAGGGGACGCCCCAATGCGCACCGGACCGCCGCCATTCGACGCGTCCGTCCGGCGTGCGCAGGGACACCGCGACGAACGCGGTGGCGACGATCGCGAGTATTCCGGGACCGACGGCGCCGAGACCGGGAACGGCGGTGGCTACCGCACCCGCAAGGACGCCCACCCACACGAGATCGCGGATGCGCGCGCCGGGCGGCGATTCCAGCATCACGAGCGCGCAAGCGGCGGCGCCAACGAACGCAACGTTCACGACCTTGGCCAGCAGTCCGAGCCCGATGCTCGTCCACAAGAGTATCTGCCACCAGTACCGATGCTCGGAGCCCGCCCGCAGGCGCTGCCACGCCCAGAACGAGAGCGTGGTCGCCGCGAACAGGCTTGCGTCGGCGGTGAACGAGCGCGCCTCGATCACGACGTACAACGCCGTCGCCAGCACGACCCCCGCGATGCGCGCAACGCGACGGCCCCCCATGTGCTGCGCGACGATCATCGTGACCAGCACCGCGAGCGCGCCGCACAGGGCCGACGGCAGGCGCAACGCGGTCTCGCTCATGCCGAGGACTCGCGTCGAGGCGAGGGCCAGCCAGTAGCTGAGGATGGGCTTGTTGAAGCGCGGTTCGCCGAAGTTGCTGGGCACGAGCCAGTCGCCGCGCTCGCTCATCTCCTTCACGGCGAGCGCGAAGCGGGCTTCGTCGCGATCGAAGACGCTCTGCTGCGAACTGCCGAGCAGGTAGAGCGCCAGGCACGCCGCGAGGAGCAGCGCGCGGAATCCCCAGTCGCGTCCTGCGACGTCACCGGCGTCCGACGGCCGACGTTTCACGTCCATCCTCCGCGCCTCTTGCCGGGAGCATAATACTCGCGGGCGGTGCACGGATATGACTGTCCACAATGGCGAAATCGCGGACATGTTCGAGCAGCTGGCCGACCTGCTCGAGATCCGCGAGGAGAATCCGTTCCGGATCCGCGCCTATCGGAATGCGGCGCGGTTCATCCGCGGCCACGCGCGCAGCATGGCGGATCTCGTCGAGTCCGGGGTGGATCTCGCCGAGCTGCCAGGCATCGGCGAGGACCTGGCCGGAAAGATTGCGACGATTGTACGCACCGGCAAGCTGCCGCTGCTCGAGCAGGTCCGGGCCAGGGTGCCGGCGCCGCTGGTCGAGATGACGCGCATCGAGGGGCTGGGCCCGAAGCGCGCGAAAGCCCTTTACCGCGCGCTCAGGATCCGCAGCCTGGAGGACCTGCAGCGTGCCGCGCGCAGCGGCCGTATCCGCGAACTAAAGGGTTTCGGCGCGAAGACCGAGCAGCTCATCGGGCAGCGCGCGGAGCGTGCGGCGTCGGCCGAGCACCGCGTGAAGCTCGCCGATGCGGAGGACATCGTAAGGCCGCTGGTCGAACACCTCCGTGCCGCGCGGGGCGTCAAGGCCGTCGAGGTTGCCGGGAGTTTCCGCAGGCGCCGCGATACCGTCGGCGACCTCGACGTGCTCGTCAGCGTGGGCCGGGGCGCCGGCGCCATCATGGATGCCTTCGTGAACTACGAGGACGTCGCGGAGGTGCTGGCGAAGGGCACGACGCGAGCGACCGTGCGCCTGCGCAACGGCGTGCAGGTGGACGTTCGCGTCGTCCCGCCGGAGAGCTTCGGGTCGGCCCTGCATTACTTCACAGGGTCGAAGGCGCACAACATCGCGGTGCGCAAGCTCGCGATGGCGAAGAAGCTCAAGCTCAACGAGTACGGAATCTTCAAGGGCGAGCGCCGCATCGGTGGCCGGACCGAGCAGGAAGTGTTCGATGCGGTCGGCCTGCCGTTCATTCCGCCCGAGCTTCGCGAGGATCGCGGCGAGATCGAGGCAGCACGGAAGAAGATTCTCCCCTCATTGGTTGAGCTCCGGGACATCCGCGGGGACCTGCACTGCCACACGACCGCGACCGACGGCCGCGATTCGCTTGAAGCCATGGCCCGGGCCGCGAAGGAACTCGGCTACGAGTACATCTCGGCCAACGACCACTCGAAGAAGGTCGCCATCGCCCACGGTCTCGACGCGCGACGACTGATGCAGCAGGTCCGCGCGATCGACAGGCTGAACGCGAAGCTCGACGGCATCGTCGTACTCAAGTCGGCCGAGGTGGACATCCTCGACGACGGCTCGCTCGACCTGCCCGACGGGGTGCTCAAGGAACTCGACTTCACGGTCTGCGCGATCCACTACGGGCTCGCACGCAGTCGCGAGAAGCAGACCGAGCGCATCCTTCGCGCGATGGACAATCCGCGTTTCACGGTCCTCGCGCATCCCACGGGGCGGCTCATCAACGCGCGCGAGCCCTATGACATCGATCTCGAGCGCATCCTGGATGCGGCCCGCGAACGTGGGCGCATCCTCGAGCTCAATGCGCACCCGGACCGCCTCGATCTCGATGACCGCGCCTGCCGCATGGCCAGGGAGCGCGGGGTCCGGGTCGCGATCTCCACCGACGCGCACCGCGCGGCGGACCTCGGGCTGATGCGCTTCGGCATCGGCCAGGCCCGGCGCGGCTGGCTCGAGCCCGACGACGTGGTCAATACGCGGCGGCTCGAGGACCTCCGCCGACTGCTGAAGCCGTGAGCCGGTCATGCCAGCCCCCGTTGGGTCCGCTGCGACGAGCCGCCTCGATCGGCGGAGTTTCATCGCCGGCACGAGCGGCGCGATCCTCTGCGCGCTGAGTGGTCCGGCCGGGGCCACGGGACCGGGCGCAGGGGCCGCGCATTCGCCCTCCGAGGGTGTCGCCATGACGAGTGGGCCAGGCGTCGCTCTGCGGCTTCTCCTCTGTGGCGACGTGATGACGGGTCGCGGCATCGACCAGATCCAGCGCCATTCGTGCAATCCACGGCTTTACGAGCGTTACGTTAAGTCGGCGCAGGAATACGTCGCGATCGCGGAGCAGGCGAACGGGCCGATCCCGCGCGGCGTGGATCCGTCCTACGTCTGGGGCGACGTGTTGCCCGAAGTGCAGCGCCTGCGTCCCGACGTCCGCATCGTCAATCTCGAGACCGCGGTGACGACGGCGAGCGAGCCGTGGCCTGGCAAGGGCATCCATTACCGGATGCATCCCGCGAACGTCGCCTGCCTCACGGCCGCCGGAATCGACTGCTGCGCGCTTGCGAACAATCACGTGCTGGACTGGGGCTACGACGGGCTCGAGGAGACGCTCGAAACCCTGCGTGCCGCGCACATTCGCACGGTCGGTGCAGGCGTCGACGAAACCAGCGCACAGGCGCCTGCCGTCATTGAGTGCACGGGCGGCAGACGGGTGGTGGTGCTGGCATACGGCAGCCCGAGTTCGGGTATCCCCGGTGACTGGCAGGCCCGCATCCGGCGCGCCGGCGTCAATTTGCTCGATGAATCGGACCCGTCGTCCCTGCAGCGTGTGGCGCGCGACGTGCGGGACACGAGACGCCCGGTCGATTGCGTCGTCGCGTCGCTGCACTGGGGTGGCAACTGGGGCTATTCCGTGCCGCGCGAGCAGCAGCGACTGGCGCGCGCGCTGATCGACGAGGCCGGGGTCGACGTCGTGTACGGCCACTCGTCGCATCACCCCAGGCCGATCGAGGTGCACGCGGGAAAGCCGATTCTCTACGGTTGCGGCGACTGCCTGAACGACTATGAAGGCATCGGGGGATACGAGATCTACCGACCTGAACTCGCCTTCCTGTACCTGGTCGACCTCGACGCCGCGAGCGGGCGCCTGGGCCGCCTGACGCTGGTCCCCATGCGCATCCGCAAGTTCCGACTCAATCGCGCGTCGGACGACGAGACCGCATGGCTCGAGCAGACCTTGACGCGCGAGTGCCGGGAATTCGGCACACGACTCGAGCGAGCGCAGGGCGGCCTGCTCGAGTTGCGCTGGGGCTGACCGGCGCGGTCAGGGTATCTCGCGGGACGCGCTCGGCCCCTTGATCCGGATCGCCTCGACCGGCGGGATGTCGATCGGTGCGAGTCCCGCCGCGGCAAGCGCCGAGTTGAGGTGTGGCAAGTCCTTCTCACGGACCTCCTGCCAGGCGGCGACGGCACGGTCGAGTCGCTGCCGGGTTTCCGCGAGCGCGCGGCGCTGCGGCTCGGTCGGGGCGCGGTCGCTCGCCTCGATGTCGCTCGCGATCGAGCGTGCCACGCCGCCGATGGCGTCGAGGTTCAGGTTGTCACTGCGGTCGCCCGACCCGTGCTCGAGCGGCGCAATCCTGAGTTCGAAGGCCTCGATCGCGGAGGCAACACGGGCGTTCCCGGACTGCGACGTCTTGAGTTCCGAGAGCCGCTCGCTGACGTAGTCGACTTCCGCGGCAGCGCCGTAGTGCCGCGCGAGGAGATCCTGCGCGTCGCGATAGACGACCTGCGCCGACGCGAGCGACGAGGGGTCCACGGGGACGCGGGGGTCCGCGGCGACTTTCAGCGGCGCCGCATATTCCTGACCGTCGACGCGCAGCAACACTCGGTAATCGCCAGGCGCCGCGACCAGGCCCTCCGGCACCACGGGGACTCCCGTTCCGTACGCGGTGTTGATCGAGTACTCGTACTCGGTCGTGCGTGGGCGCGGGTAACGCAGGTCCCAGATGAAGCGATGCATGCCCGCGGATGCCTGCAGCGACGGGGCGGGCACGATCCAGTCGGCGGTGAAGTAGCGTTCCGCGGCCGCGGCAGGCTCGGGTTCCGTGCTCGAGTATTTCCGCACCACGTGCCCGGTTGCGTCGCGAATCTCGAGTTCGACGCCCCGGGCGGGGGAGGCCAGCCAGTAGTCGATGATCGCGCCGGTCGGCGGATTACGCCCGACCGGTTCGTCCGGCGGGATCGGCGTGTCGCGGTTCTGGTTCTTGCGCAGGCGGATTGCGGTGGCCGGCTCGAAGAGATGGGCCTGTGCGCCGGCGGGCACGGTGCCCGACTGGCGCAGCGGAGCGAGGCCGTCGAGAACCCAGATCGCGCGTCCTTGCGTGCCGACGATGAGGTCGTCGCCCTTCACGGCGATGTCGCGCACCCAGGCCGTGGGCAGGTTCCGCTGCAGCGACTCCCAGTGATCGCCGTCGTCGAACGAGACGAACACGCCCGTGTCGGTGCCCGCGTAAAGAAGTCCGGGGCGGACCGGGTCGGCGCGCACCACGCTCACGTAGTGGTCCGCGGGCAGGTTGCCGGTCGCGAGCGTCCAGGTCTGGCCGTAATCGCGAGTGCGGAAAACCCACGGGCGGAAGTCGTTCTGGCGGTGGTCGTCCACCGCGACATACGCCACGCCGGGTTGCACGGGCGAGGGCTCGACGGTGCTCACCTTCGCCCACGCCGGCACTTCCCGTGGCGTCACGTTCGCCCACGTCTTGCCACCGTCGCGCGTGAGCCGCACGAGCCCGTCGTCGGTACCGATCCAGATCTCCGTGTTGTCGCGGGGCGAGAGCCCGATGCTCCAGATCACGCCGTATCCGCAGGCGCGCGCCCGGGCCGGATCGAGATTCCCGTCGCAGTGGCGTGCTGATTCACTCTTCGCCGAGAGGTCCGGGCTTACGGCCTCCCATGTGCTGCCCTGGTCGGTCGAGCGCCACAGACGCTGCGACCCGAAATAGAGCGGGTAGGGCGCGAGCGGTAAGATCGCGATGGGGGTGATCCACGAAT
>JBBIVG010000116.1:298-9382 GCA_037439865.1 Nevskiaceae bacterium | reverse complement strand
TCTTGCCCTCGAGGTAGCTCGGGTCGCGCACGGGGCGCACGTCCACGAGCGAGCCCGGCAGGAAGGCGCGCACGAAATCGATCTCGACGGTGAAACCGCCCTTCACGCGGCCGTTGATGAGGCCGGTCACCACTTCGCCCTTCTCGAACGCCGACTCGAGGCGCTCCCAGGTGCGGGCCCGCTTGGCCTTCTCGCGCGACAGGCGCGTCTCGCCGGAGCCGTCCTCGACGCTGTCGAGGGCCACCTCGACGTCGTCGCCGACCTTGACTTCGATCTCGCCGCGCTCGTTCTTGAACTGGACGGTCGGGATCACGGCCTCCGACTTGAGGCCGGCGCTCACCACCACGACGTCGGGCGTGACCTCGATGACGCGGCCGGTGAGGATCTGGCCCGGGCGGAACCTCTGGTTCGCCAGGCTCTCTTCGAACAGTTGGGCAAAGCTCTCGCTCATTCTCTTGGTATCCAGGGCCTTAGCGGCCCGCAGGGCTCCCGCCGGCATCCTGCCTGCGAGGGTTGACGACACTACGCCCGCATCCTCGCGGGCGACGACTCGAAATCAGGCGGCTCAAAATCAGCGGATCGCGGGGATCTGTCTTCTGGCGTACGCGAAAACCCGGTCCACGACCTCATCGACGGAGATCCCCGTCGAATCGATGACGACCGCATCGGGTGCCGGGCGCAAGGGCGCCACGGGCCGGGTGGAATCGCGCCGATCCCTTTCTGAGATCTCCTGCGAAAGGCCGGCGAGATTAGCAGCAAGTCCCTTTTCTTTCAACTGCTTATAGCGCCTGAGCGCCCGTTCCTCAGCACTGGCGGTGAGGAAGACCTTGAGCGGCGCCGAGGTGAAAACCACCGTCCCCATGTCACGGCCGTCCGCGACCAGGCCGGGGGGCACCGCGAAGGCCCGCTGGCGACCCAGGAGGGCGGCTCGCACGGCGGGCATGGCCGCGACCCGGGAGGCGGCAGCCCCTGCGCCCTCGGTCCGCAGGTCCAGGGTCACCTCCCGTCCGTCGAGCACGACGCGCTCGTTGCCGTCCGGTGCCACTTCGAAGCGGGCGTCCAGCCGGGCGGCGGCCTCGGCGTGGCCCGGCTCGTCGTCATCCGCAAGGCCTCTCGCAGCCCCGGACATCGCGACCAGGCGATAGAGGGCGCCGCTGTCGAGCAGGTGCCAGCCGAGGCGTCGCGCGACGATCCGCGCCACGGTGCCCTTCCCCGAGCCGCTCGGACCATCGATGGCGATGACGGGGACGGTCATCGGCGGGCAGCCTCAGTCCCGCTCCTCGATCGCAAGCCCGACGGAACGCGCGAGCGAGGCGAAGCCCGGGAACGACGTCGCCACGTTGGCGGTGTCGAGGATCTCGATCGGGGCGGAAGCGCGCAGGCTCGCGACCGCGAATGACATGGCCACGCGGTGGTCGCCGCGGCTGTCCACCGTGCCGCCTGCGATCGGGCCGCCCTCGATGCGCAGGCCATCGGGCAGGACCTCGTTCCGCACGCCGAGCGCCGTGAGACCGCCGGCCATCACCGCGATGCGGTCGCTTTCCTTGACGCGCAGTTCCGCCGCGCCAGTGACGACCGTCTCACCCTCGGCGCAGGCCGCTGCGATGAAGAACGCCGGAAACTCGTCGATCGCCAGCGGCACCAGCCGCTCCGGCACGTGGATGCCGCGCAGGCGCGCCGGGCGCACGTCGATGTCCGCGACCGGCTCGGCACCGCAACTGCGGTGATTGAAGAGCCTCAGGTCGGCGCCCATGAGCGCGAGCATCTCGAGCAGGCCGGTGCGCGTCGGGTTGATGCCGACGCGGCGGATCACGAACGGCTCGCGCGCACCGATGCACGCCGCAACGATGAAGAACGCGGCCGACGAGAAGTCGCCTGGCACCTCGACGTGGGCGGCCTCGAGGCGTTGCGGCGGCCGGAGCGTCACCACACCGGAGCGCGACGCGAGTTCGCAGCCGAAGGTCTGGAGCATGCGCTCGGTGTGGTCGCGCGTGACGGCCGGTTCCTGGACCATCGTCTCGCCTTCCGCGCGCAGGCCGGCCAGCAGTACGGCCGACTTCACCTGGGCGCTCGCGACGGGCATGGCGTAACGGATGCCGTGCAGCCTCGCGCCGCCGGAGATGCGCACCGGCGGCCGGCCGTCCCGGGTCTCGATCCTCGCGCCCATCTCGCGCAGTGGCTTCGCCACGCGCTCCATCGGGCGGCGCATGAGCGACTCGTCGCCGACCAGCGTGGAGTCGAACGACTGCCCGCTCAGGAGCCCCATGAAGAGCCGCATCGCGGTGCCGGCGTTACCCATGTCGAGCGGCCCGGACGGCGCCGCAAACCCGCCGAGCCCGACACCCTCCACGGTCACTTCGCCCGCTCCCGGCCGACACACGTTGACGCCCAGGCTGGAAACGGCGCGCAACGTGGCCAGGCAGTCTTCGCCTTCGAGGAAGCCGGTTACGCGCGTGGTGCCGGACGCGATCGCGCCGAACATCAGCGCGCGGTGCGAGATCGACTTGTCGCCCGGTACCGTGACCTCGCCGGCGATGGCCTGCGCGGGCGCCACGCGATAGAGGCTCATCTCACAGCACGGCCTTCGGGTAGGACCCGAGGATGCGGAACAGCGACGCCTGGCCCTTCAGTTCGGAGAGCGCCGTCGCGAGCGGCTCCTGGTCCGCGTGCCCCTCGAGGTCGATGAAGAACACGTAGTCCCACTTGCGCCGCCGCGAGGGCCGCGACTCGATGCGCGTCATGCTGATGCGATGGCGCGAGAACGGCTCGAGCAGTCGGAACAACGCGCCCGGTGCATCGGTGTGCGCCGCGGAGACGAGCAGCGTCGTCTTGTCGTCACCGCTGGACGGGAACGCCTTGCGGCCGATCACCAGGAACCGCGTTGCGTTGTCCGGGCGGTCCTCGATCTCCGGGACCAGCATGTTGAGGCCGTAGACTTCAGCCGCCGCCGAACTCGCGATCGCCGCCGTACCCTCCTCGTCCCGGGCGCGGCGGGCCCCCTCGGCGTTGCTCGCCGCAGGGATCCGCTCAATCCCCGGCATGTGCTCGGCGAGCCAGCCGCGGCACTGCGCGAGTGCCTGCGGGTGCGCGCAGATGCGCTGCACTTCCGCGAGCGAGGCCATGCGCCCCATCAGGTTCTGGTGGATGCGCAGTTCGACCTCGCCACAGATGCCGAGCGGCGAGGTGAGGAACATATCGAGCGTGTTGTTGACCGTGCCTTCGCTCGAGTTCTCGATCGGCACGACCCCGAAGTCCGCGGTATCCGACTCGACCTCGCGGAACACCTCCTCGATCGAAGTGAGCGGCAGCGCCCGCATCGAGTGGCCGAAATGCTTGAGCACCGCCTGCTGCGTGAAAGTGCCCTCGGGCCCGAGGAACGCGATCTTGAGAGGCTCCTGCTGCGCGAGGCACGCCGACATGATTTCGCGGAAGAGGCGCAGAACCTCCTCATCCGACAGCGGGCCGCGCGACTGCCGGTTGCGCTCGAGCGCGAGGCGCAGGACCTGCGCTTCGCGCTCCGGACGGTAGAAATCCACGGTGTGGCCGGACGCATGCTTCGAGATCCCGACCTGCTGGGCGAGGCGAGCGCGCTGGTTGATCAGGTCGTGCAGGCCGGCGTCGATCTCGTCGATGCGCCGGCGGATCTGCTCCAGCTCCGGTTTCAGGATGGCGGCCGGCGGCGAACCGGCCTTCACCGCCCGCCCCTTGCCGACGGCTGCGGTGGCCTTGCCTGAGCGCGAGCCGCGCGACTTCGTGGCCATGCTCAGACCAGCCGGGCCGCGAGCACGCCCGGGATGGCTCGCAGGTGATCGAGCACCCCGGCCGGGATCGGCGCATCGGTGTCGATGATCGTGTAGGCAAGGTCGCCGCGCGACTTGTTGAGCAGGTCGGCGATGTTGAGCTTCGCGTCGGCGAGGCAGGTCGAGATCTGCCCTACCATGTTCGGCACGTTGTCGTTCGCGATGGCGATCCGGTTCGTGCCGATCCGGGGCAGCACAGCCTCCGGGAAATTGACCGCGTTGCGCACGTTGCCGTTCTCGAGGAAGTCGCGCAGCGTGTCGGCGACCATGATCGCACAGTTCTCCTCGGCCTCGCCGGTGGAGGCGCCGAGGTGCGGGAGCGCGACGACCTTCGCGTGATCCTTGGCGGCGCGGGTCGGGAAATCGCAGACGTAGGCCGCAAGGTGCCCGGCGTCGAGCGCGGCGAGCACGGCCGCCTCGTCCACGATCGCGGCGCGCGCGAAGTTGAGCACCACGCCGCCCCGGCGCATGAGCCGCAGGCGCGCTTCGTTCACGAGGCCGCGCGTGGCGTCCAGGAGCGGTACGTGCACCGTGACGACGTCGCAGCGCGCGAACAGGTCGTCGAGGCTCAGCGCCTGGCCGACGCCCGAGGAAAGCTGCCAGGCACGCTGCACGGTGATCTGCGGGTCGTAGCCCAGCACCTTCATGCCGAGGCCGAGCGCCGCGTTCGCGACCTCGACGCCGATCGCGCCGAGGCCCACGACGCCGAGCGTGCGGCCCGGCAGTTCGTGGCCGACGAACTTCTTCTTGCCCTTCTCGACCGCTTCTTCGATGGCGTGATCGTCGCCCTGCAGCGAGCGCACGTAACCCCACGCCTGGCAGATGTTGCGCGCCGACAGGAACAGCCCCGCGAGCACCAGCTCCTTCACGGCGTTGGCGTTGGCGCCCGGGGCATTGAACACCGGCACGCCGCGGCGACTCAGCTGCGCGACCGGCACGTTGTTCGTGCCCGCGCCGGCGCGCGCCACCGCGAGCACGCTCGCAGGGATGTCCATCGAGTGCATGTCCGCCGAGCGCACGAGGATCGCGTCGGGGTGCCCGATTTCCGAGGCGACCTCGTAGCTGTCGCGCGGCAGGCGCTCGAGCCCGCGGACGGAGATGTTGTTGAGGGTGAGGATCTTGAAGGACATGGGAAGCCGATCGTGAGTAGCGGGTAGCGGATGGTGAGGAGCAGGCGCTGCGCGCCGCTCAGCCGTGCCTGCGCTGGAACTCCTTCATGTATTCGACGAGGGCGTCCAAGCCGGCCATCGGCATCGCGTTGTAGATGCTCGCGCGCATGCCGCCGACCGAGCGATGCCCCTCGAGCGAGACGAGCCCGGCCGCCTTGGCTCCCTCGAGGAAGGGCTTGTCGAGTTCCGCGTTCGGCAGCACGAAGGGCACGTTCATCCACGAGCGGCACTCGCGCTGCACCGGATTGCGATAGAAACCCGAACCGTCGATGGCCGTGTAGAGCTTCTCGGCCTTGGCGCGATTGTGCTTCTCCATCGCGGCGAGGCCGCCCTGGCGCTTCAACCACTGGAACACGGCCCCGGCGACGTACCAGGAATAGGTCGCAGGCGTGTTGAGCATCGAGCCGTCCGCGGCCATCGCCTTCCAGTCGAACACCGTCGGTGTATCCGGACGCGCGCGGCCGAGCAGGTCCTCGCGCACGATCACGACGACGAGGCCGGCCGGGCCGATGTTCTTCTGCGCGCCGGCATAGATCACGCCGAAGCGGCTGACGTCGACCGGGCGCGACAGGATGGTCGAGGACATGTCGGCCACGAGCGGCACGTCGCCGACGTCGGGAACGGAGTGGAACTCGACGCCGCCGATCGTCTCGTTCGGCGTGTAGTGGACGTAAGCCGCCCCCGGCGTGAGTTTCCAGGTCGCGCGGGCTGGAATGCTCGAGTAATTGCCCTCGGCTGCGTCCGCCGCCACGTTGACCTTGCAGTAGCGCTTCGCCTCGCCGATCGCCTTCTTCGACCACGCGCCCGTGTTCAAGTAGTCGGCCACGGAATCCGTCTTCGTCAGGTTGTACGGGATGGCGGCGAACTGGGCGGTCGCGCCACCCTGCAGGAACAGGACCTTGTAGTTCGCAGGGACGGCGAGCAACTCGCGCAGGTCCGACTCGGCCTGCTGGGCAATGCCCACGAATGCCTTGCCACGGTGGCTCATCTCCATCACGGACATTCCCTGCCCGTGCCAGTCGAGCATCTCGTTGCGCAGCTGTTCGAGGACCTCGGCGGGCAGCGCGGCCGGGCCGGCGCTGAAATTGAACACGCGACTCATGGCGGACGTTTCTCCCGAACGATGTTGCAGTGCAGTGTAACAGCCCGGATCACGCTGAGGGGGCCCTGCAGGGAGAAGCGCTCAGTTGAGGGCCGGCGGCTCCGTGGCTTCGGCCCCGGGCCCAACCTCGTCCGCAGCGTCCTCGCCCTCGCCTTCGACGTTCTCTGGCTCGACCGGCTCCACGCCGATCAGGCGCTCCCCTTCATCGAGGCGGATCAGGCGCACGCCCTGTGTGTTGCGACCGAGGACCGAAATCTCGCCGGCCCGCGTGCGGACCAGCGTGCCGCTCGAGCTCATGAGCATGAGTTCGTCGGTCGTCGCGACCTGCGTGGCAGCCACGAGGCGGCCGTTGCGCTCGCTCGTCTGCATGGCGATCACGCCCTGCCCGCCGCGGCCGTGCAGCGGGAATTCGTCGGCCGGCGTCAGCTTGCCGTAGCCGTTCTCCGAGGCCGTCAGGATCAGGCCGTCGGCGTCCGGGATGATGAGCGAGATCACTTCCTCGTCGTCCGGCACGCGGATGCCACGCACGCCGGCCGCCGTCCGGCCCATCGTGCGCACGTCCTGCTCGGAGAAGCGGATGGCCTTGCCGCCCGACGAACAGAGCACGACGTCGCGCGCGCCGTCGGTGATCGCGACGCCCACGAGCTTGTCGCCCTCGTCGAGGCCGACCGCGATGATGCCCGCTGCGCGCGGCCGCGAGAACGCCGACAGCGGCGTCTTCTTCACCGTGCCGCGGGCCGTCGCCATGAAGACGAACTTGTCGTCCTCGTACTCGCGGATCGGCAGCACCGCCGTGATTCGCTCGCCGTCCTCGAGCGGCAGGAGGTTGACGATCGGCTTGCCACGCGAGCCCCGCCCCGCCTTCGGCAGGCGATACACCTTGAGCCAGTAGAGCTGGCCCTGCGTCGAGAAGCACAACAGCGTGTCGTGCGTGTTGACGACGAAGAGCTTGTCGACGAAGTCCTCGTCCTTGACCGCTGTCGCGGACCTGCCGCGGCCGCCACGTCCCTGCGCACGGTACTCGCTCACCGGCTGCGCCTTGGCGTAGCCGCCGTGCGACAGCGTCACGACCACGTCTTCGGGGGTGATGAGGTCCTCGATCGTCAGGTCGGACTCGTCGGCCTCGATGCGCGTGCGGCGCGCGTCGCCGTACTGGTCGCGGATCTCGAGCAACTCGGCGCGGATGACCTGCAGCAGCCTCTCGGGCCGCGCCAGGATGTCGCAGAGGTCGCGGATGACGTCGAGCAGCTCGCCGTACTCGGCGATGATCTTGTCCTGCTCGAGCCCGGTGAGGCGGTGCAGGCGCAGGTCGAGGATCGCCTGGGCCTGGGCTTCCGAGAGACGATAGACGCCCTCGTGCAGGCCGAACTCGGCACCGAGACCGTCCGGCCGAGTCTGGATGGCGCCCGCGCGCGCCAGCATCTCCGGCACGGCTCCCGGGCCCCAGGTGCGCGCCATGAGGCCGGCCCTGGCCTCGGCGGGCGATGGGGACGACTTGATGAGCGCGATGACCTCGTCGATGTTCGCGAGCGCGATGGCCAGGCCTTCGAGGATGTGGCCCCGCTCGCGGGCCTTGCGGAGATCGAATACCGTGCGCCGCGTGACCACCTCGCGGCGGTGACGCAGGAACGCCTCGACCACCTCCTTCAAGTTGAGGAGCTTCGGCTGCCCGTCCTGCAGCGCGACCATGTTGACGCCGAACACGGACTCCATCGGCGTCTGCTTGTAGAGGTTGTTCAGGACGATGTCGGCCTGCTCGCCGCGCTTCAACTCGATGACGACGCGCATGCCGTCCTTGTCGGACTCGTCGCGGAGCTCCGAGATACCCTCGATCAGCTTGCCACGCACGAGGTCGGCGATGCGCTCGAGGAGCCGCGCCTTGTTCACCTGGTACGGCAGCTCGGTGACGATGATGGCCTCGCGACCGTTGTCGTCGATCTCCTCGACGTCCGTCTTCGCACGCACGACGATGCGGCCGCGGCCCGTCGTGTAGGCGCTGTAGATCTCCCGGGCGCCGTTGATGATGCCGGCGGTCGGGAAGTCCGGACCCGGCACGATCTCCATCAACTCGGGAATCGTGATCTCGGGACGGTCGATGAGCGCGACGCAGGCGTTCACGACCTCGGTCAGGTTGTGCGGCGGGATGTTGGTGGCCATGCCGACCGCGATGCCCGACGAACCGTTCACCAGCAGGTTCGGCACGCGCGTCGGCAGGACCGACGGCTCGCTCTCGGACTCGTCGTAGTTCGGGACGAAGTCGACCGTTTCCTTATCGATGTCGGCGAGCAGTTCGGAGGCGAGCCGCGACATGCGCACCTCGGTGTAACGCATGGCCGCGGGCGCGTCGCCGTCCACCGAGCCGAAGTTGCCCTGCCCGTCTACCAGCAGGTAGCGCATCGAGAAAGGCTGCGCCATGCGCACGATGGTGTCGTACACCGCCGTGTCGCCGTGCGGGTGGTACTTGCCGATGACGTCGCCGACGACGCGGGCCGACTTCTTGTACGACTTGTTCCAGTCGTTGCCGAGCTCGCGCATCGCGTAGAGCACGCGGCGATGTACCGGCTTGAGGCCGTCGCGGACGTCCGGCAGCGCGCGCCCCACGATCACGCTCATCGCGTAATCGAGGTACGACTGTTTCATCTCGTCTTCGAGATTGACGAGCAGGATTTCGCGGGCGATTTCGGCCATGAATGACGACGGTGAGTGGAGGCTGGGGCGCGCCGGCCAAAGACGTCGGATGATACCACAGGGACCCGCCGGTTCGGGCGGTGCGGCGACGCCCGGAGCCGTCGCGCGCGGGTGACTCGGTATACTGCGCACCCCTCTCCCCGACCCGGTCCCGATGGAGCCCGTCGACACGCTCATCTCCGCACGCTGGGTCGTCCCCGTGGAACCCGACGGGCGCGTGCTCGAAGACCACGCGGTTGCGATCCGCAACGGCCGGATCGTCGCGATCCTGCCGAGCGCGGACGCGCACGTCCGCTACGCGCCGCAGGAGTCGGTCCAGCGGCCG
>JBBIVG010000116.1:0-251 GCA_037439865.1 Nevskiaceae bacterium | reverse complement strand
CGCACGCAGCCATGGTCCTGCTGCGCGGCCGCGCCGAGAACCTCCGGCTCGGCCCATGGCTGCGCGACGGCGTCTGGCCCCTGGAGCGCCGCTGGGTCGACCCGGAATACGTGCGCGACGGCACGGAACTCGCGATCGCGGAACTGATCCGCGGCGGCGTCACGTGCTTCGCCGACATGCACCTGTGGCCCGAGGTCGTCACGCAGACCGCGGCCGAGTTCCACGTGCGGGCGAGTGTCGGGCTCGTCGTG
>JBBIVG010000115.1:0-9449 GCA_037439865.1 Nevskiaceae bacterium | reverse complement strand
GCAGCTCTTTTCGGCGGTCACCGGGGAGGGCGTGGCCGAGGCGAGGCGTGCGATTGACCACATGCTCGAGGGACGCGCCCAAAAAGAAACCCCGGTTGGACCAGCGGATCCAACCGGGGAAGGCAAACCCGGCGTTGGGGGATGACCGGGTAAGCGCTGCACCCAGGGAGGTAGGCGCGGCGCTGAGCGTCAGCAGGACGCTCAGGGAATTAGATGGGGCCACGTTGGCAAAGTTCAAATCCCGTTCAATGGAAAGTTGAAATTGACGATCGCGCAGTAAAAGAAAGAATTACAAATACCTGCGGTTCGACAATCAACATTTGCTGCAATATTGAATATTGCAGCGGCCGCCGCCGCGCGAAAAAAAGAGCCCACCCGCGAGGGTGGGCCCATGGTGAAAACCGCGTCCACCGCCCGAGGCGGTGACGGGCAGCTGTTAGAACTTGTAGTTGATCGTGGCCATGAAGGCGTTGAGGTTCCCTGAGCCGTACCGGGTGTCGCCAAAGCTCGGGATGGCAAACCACTCGCCGCGGACGAACCAGTGGTCCATGAAGTGCGCATCCACGCCGGCGCCACCGATGAAGTTGGTCGTGCTCTTTCCGCTCTCGTTCTCCCGGTCCAGGACGTAGCCGGTATCGAGAACGGCCCTGGCGCTGGTGTCGGTGGTTCCGAAATACACGCCCGCGCGGCCGAACACGTCCCACGTCTCGTTGATCGGGTAGATACCGAGCACGCTCAGCGGCCAGCCGCTGCCGGAACGGTTGCCCTTGACGGTGCCGACGCGGGCGGGCGGGTTGATGGCGCTGTTGAAGACCTGTCCCTTGTAATTCGACCCGCCGTTGTCGATGTAGCCGAGTTCAGCGGCCAGGTAGTCCATGAGGCGGTAGCCGACCTGGAACGTGAAGGGCGTCGCCGTCTGCGTGGTGCTTGCCTTGTTGACGTAGCAGGAGGGGCAGGTCGACGTCCTGAGGGCGGAGTCAATGGAATTGGTCAACTTGTTGTCATCGACGTTCCAGCTGCTGTAGCCCATGCCGGCGCCGAAATAGAAGCCAGTGTTATCGGCGGCGACCGCCGAGCCGGCGGCCAGCGCCATCGCAACAGTCAGTGCAATTTTCGTCTTCATTTGGGTTGTCCTTGTGCGAACGTTAAAAGCCGTTTTCTCTGATACTCATGTGGGGGAAAAGTATCGGACCACGGAAGAAATGCTACGCCGCAGCAATAGACCGTCGAAACTGTGGCAAGTTCCTACCGGTACTTAACAATTTGAGCCAAAAGGGAATTTCGCGCGATGGACGCGGCCTTGTTGCTTCAGGGCAACGCGCCGATCGCCCGGCCGCAAGCGACCGCTCGCTCAGTGCGCCTCGTCCCAGTTCGAGCCGGTACCGACCTCCACCCTGAGCGGGACCCGCAGCCGTGCGGCTGATCCCATGACCGCGCGCAGCCGGTCCCCGACCTCGGCAACGAAGTCCTCCTGCACCTCCAGCACCAGCTCGTCGTGCACCTGCATCACCAGGCGTGCGGGCACGCCGCCGCCCGACAGCCAGGCATGCACGTCGATCATCGCCCGCTTGATGATGTCGGCCGCGGTGCCCTGCATCGGCGCGTTGATGGCGCTGCGCTCGGCGTACTGGCGCAGCGGGTTGTTCCGCGACCGGATGTCCGGCAGGTACAGGCGGCGTCCAGCGACCGTTTCGACGAACCCCTGTTCGCGTGCCATGGCACGCGTCTCGTCCATGTAGCGCTTCACGCCCGGATAGCGCTGGAAGTACAGGTCCACGTACTTCTGCGCGGCGCCGCGGTCGATCCCGAGCTGCCGCGCCAGGCCGAACGCAGACATGCCGTAGATGAGGCCGAAGTTGATGGCCTTGGCGGCGCGCCGCTGGTCCGCGGACACCTCCGCAGCCGGCACGGCGAAGACTTCCGCCGCCGTCGCCTGGTGGATGTCGCGGTCCTCGGCGAAGGCGCGCAGCAGGCTCTCGTCTCCCGAGAGGTGCGCCATGATGCGGAGCTCGATCTGCGAGTAGTCCGCGGCCATGAGCACGTAACCGGGTGGCGCGACGAAGGCCTGGCGGATGCGGCGGCCCTCGGGCGTGCGGATCGGGATGTTCTGCAGGTTCGGGTCGGTGGACGACAGTCTCCCGGTCGCGGCGACCGCCTGGTGATACGAGGTGTGCACGCGCCCGGTGCGCGGGTCCACCTGCCCCGGCAGCTTGTCCGTGTAGGTGGACCGGAGCTTCGCCATGCCGCGGTACTCGAGGATGACGCGCGGCAGCTCGTAGTCGTCCGCCAGCTCCTCGAGCACGTCCTCGGCGGTGGACGGCTGGCCGGTCGCGGTCTTGCGCTGCACGGGCAGGCCGAGCTTGCCGAACAGTATTTCCTGCAGCTGCTTCGGCGAGTCGAGATTGAAGGGTGCGCCGGCGACCGCGTGCGCGCGGGCCTCGAGCTCGACGAGCTTCTTCGCGAGCTCGTGGCTCTGCTTGCGGAGCATCGCGGTGTCGATGAGCACGCCCAGGTGCTCCATGTCGAGCAGGACGGGCACGAGCGGCTGCTCGATTTCCTCGTACAGCGCGCGCAGCTTCGGCAGCTGCTCGAGCTGCGGCCACAGCGCGCGGTGCAGCCGCAGCGCGACGTCCGCGTCCTCCGCCGAATATTCGCCCGCACTTTCGACCGGCACTTCGCTAAACGGCAGCTGCTTCGCGCCCTTGCCCGCGACATCCTCGTAGTGGATCGTCTCTACGCCGAGATAGTGCAGTGCCGTCGAGTCGAGGTCGTGTCGCGTCGCAGTGCTGTTGAGTACGTACGATTCGAGCATCGAGTCGTACTTCATGCCCCTGAGCTCGATCCCGTGATTGCGCAGCACGTGCGCGTCGTACTTCAGGTGATGGCCGAGCTTGGCGCGCGATGCGTCCTCGAGCAGCGGCTTCAGGCGCTCGAGCACCTGCGTGCGGTCGAGCTGGTCGGGCGCGCCGGGATACGTGTGCGCGACGGGAACGTAGGCGGCCTCGCCAGGTGCGACGCAGAACGAAACGCCGACGATCTCCGCCTGCATGTAGTCGAGCGACGTCGTCTCGGTGTCGAAGGACACGACGTCGGCCGACTCGAGCCGCGCCAGCCAACGGTCGAACTGCTCCTGCGTCAGCACGAGATCGTAGTGGCGCTCGAGTCTCGTGGTCGCGTGAGATGGGGCGGACGTCGCTCCGATCGCGGCGCCCTCGACCGTCGCCGCAGGCCGCGCTTCCCCGGCGGCGAGCGCGGGAGAGGGCGCCTGGATGCCCTCGGAACCGGGCAGTTGCTTGAGAAGCGAGCGCAGCTCGAGCTGCGTGTAGAGCGACCGCAGCCGCTCGACGTCCGGGGCAGCGGGCTCGAGGTCCTTCGGTTGCAGGGCCAGCTCGAGTCCGCAATTGATGGTCGCGAGCCGTCTCGAAAGTGCCAGCTCGTTCGTGTGCGCGCGCAGGCTTTCCCCGACCTTGCCCTCGATCTCGTCGCGGTGCTCCAGCAGGTTGTCGAGCGTCGTGTACTGGTTCAGCCACTTCGCCGCCGTCTTGGGCCCGACCTTGGGGACGCCGGGAATGTTGTCGGACGCATCCCCCACGAGCGCGAGGTAGTCCACGATCTGCTCGGGATAGACCTCGAACTTGATCTTGACGCCGGCACGGTCGAGCGACGTGCCCGTCATGGTGTTCACCAGCGAGACGCGGTCGTTCACGAGCTGCGCCATGTCCTTGTCGCCCGTGGAGATCACGACGCGCATGCCGTCCCGGGCCGCGCGTTGCGCCAGCGTGCCGATCACGTCGTCGGCCTCGACCCCCTCGACCCGGAGCAACGGCAGCCCCAGCGCTTCGACCGCCTCGATCAGCGGCCCGACCTGGGCGCGCAGGTCGTCCGGCATCGGCGGACGGTGCGCCTTGTACTCGGCAAAGAGTTCGTCGCGGAAGGTCTTGCCCGGCGCATCGAAGACGACGGCAACCAGCGACGGCTCGAGTTCCTTCTGGAGCTTCGCCAGCATGTTGAGCACGCCCAGCACCGCGCCGGTCGGCTCGCCCTTCGAGTTCGTCAGCGGCGGCAGTGCGTGGAAGGCGCGGTACAGGTACGACGAGCCATCCACGAGGACCAGGGCGGGCGTCTCACCCACGGGTCGAGTCGCTCGCGCCGGGCGGTGCGGGCGCGGTAGCGTCCGTGGCTGGTTTCGTCTGCTTTTGGGCCGGCTTTGTCGATCCTGGCGGAGCCGGCGTGGCTGGCCGGACGGTCACATCGCCCGGTTTCGGAGGCAGCGTGAGCGGCCCCTTGTAGCCGCAGCCGGCCAGGGTCGTCAGGAGTGCGATCGCGAGGATCGGCGTGTGTCGCCGCAGGTTCATGCGCGCACACCCGTCGCGGGTTGCATCGGCGGACCCTCCTGCACCGCCATCGTCAGGCGCGAGATGCAGCTCAGGCGGCCATTCTCGTCCTCGATGCGGATTTCCCAGACGTGGGATCGGCTGCCGATGTGGATCGGCCGCGCGGTGCCCGTCACGCGACCGGACCGTACCGGCCGGATGTGGTTCGCGTTGATCTCCATGCCGACGCAGAAGTACCTCGACATGTCCACACAGTGCGTCGCCGCCACGCTGCCGAGCGTCTCGGCGAGGACGACCGAGGCACCGCCGTGCAGCAACCCGAATGGCTGGGTGGTACGCGAATCCACGGGCATGGTGCCGCGCAGGTAGTCTGGCCCGATCTCCGTAAAACGGATGTCGAGGTGCTCAGTCAGGCTGCGGGTCGAGTACTGCTGGATTTCGTCCAGCGTGAACGGGCGGAACCAGATGCTCATTCCGGGGGAATCTCTGGGCTGGGGAGGGGGGATTGTAACCGGCCGAGCATCCCCGGCCCCCCTCTCCTGCGCATGGCGCCGGAGGCCACGAAAAGGCAGAATTGCTGCAAAGCAAAAGTACACACCGGAGCGCCCCCCATGACCGACTACCAGGCCCCCCTCAAGCAGATGCGGTTCACGATCGAGCACCTCGTGGACTTCAAGGCGGTCAACGCGCTGCCGGACTACGAAGCCGTGGACGCCGACACGGTCGAAGCCGTCCTCGAGGAGGCCGCGAAGTTCGCCGCCGGCGTCCTGGCGCCGACCAACTGGCTCGGCGACCGGCAGGGCGTCAAGGTCGTGAACGAAGCCGTCGAGGTGCCGGCCGAGTTCACCGACGCCTACGGCAAGTTCTGCGAGGGTGGCTGGCCCGGCATCGCAAGCAACCCGGAGTTCGGCGGCCAGGGCCTGCCGAAGGCGGTCTCCGTCGCCTGCGACGAGATGTGGGCCGCGGCGAACGTCTCGTTCGCGCTGTGCCCCGAGCTGTCCCAGGGCGCGATCCTCGCGATGGATCGCCACGCGACCGACGCGATCAAGGCGATGTTCATGGAGAAACTCATCTCCGGGACCTGGGCCGGAACGATGTGCCTGACGGAGTCGGCGGCGGGCTCCGACCTGTCGAGCCTCACGACGCGCGCCGAGCCGAAGGGTGACCGCTACCTGATCACCGGCCAGAAAGTGTTCATCACCTGGGGCGATCACCCCATGGCCGAGAACATCGTGCACCTCGTGCTCGCGCGCCTGCCGGACGCGCCCCCGGGCACCAGGGGCATCTCGCTGTTCGTGGTGCCCAAGTACAAGGTGAACGCCGACGGCTCGCTCGGCGGGCCGAACGACACGCGCCCGGTCTCGGTCGAACACAAGATGGGCATTCACGCGAGCCCGACCTGCGTCATGGCCTTCGGTGACAAGGGCGGGGCCGAGGGTTTCCTCGTCGGCAAGCCGAACGAAGGCCTCGCCGCGATGTTCACGATGATGAACTACATGCGCCTCGGCGTGGGCGTGCAGGGCACCGGCCTCGCGGAGCGTTCGTACCAGAATTCGGTCGCCTACGCGCGCGAGCGCGTGCAGGGCCGTGCGCCGGGCGAGAAGGGCCGAGTCGCCATCATCCGTCACCCGGACGTGCGCCGCATGCTGCTCACCATGCGCGCGCTGACGCAGGCGAGCCGCGCGATCTGCTACTACACCGCGGCGTGCCTCGACCGGGCATCGCACGGCGCCGACGCGGAGTCCGCGGATTTCTACCAGGCACGTGCCGACCTGCTCACGCCGATCGCGAAGGCGTGGTGTACGGAAGCGGCGCTCGAGGTGACGTCGCACGGCATCCAGGTCCACGGCGGCATGGGTTACGTCGAGGAGACCGGCGTCGCGCAGTTCTATCGCGACGCGCGCATCGCGCCGATCTACGAGGGCACCAACGCGATCCAGGCGGTCGACCTCGTCGGTCGAAAGCTGCTGCGCGACGGGGGCGCGACGGTCTCGGCGTTCGTATCGGACATGCGCGCCGCGGATGCGCCGCTCGCCAATGCGGGCGAGGAGATGGCCGTCGTGCGCAGCGCGCTCGCGCGCGGGCTCGACGAGCTGGTGCAGTGCTCGACCTACGTCCTGACCACCGACAAGAAGGATCCCGAGCTGGTCGGCGCGGTGGCTTTCAATTACCTGATGCTGATCGGAACGGTCATCGGCGGCTGGCAGCTCGCACGCGGCGCGCTCGTGGCGCTCGAGCAGCGGGCCGCGGGCGGCGACAAGGCGTTCCTCGAGGCGCAGGTCGTGATGGCGCGGTTCTATGCGGAGCACGTCCTGCCGCGTTGCGCGGCCTACGGCGCGACCATCCGCGCGGGCAGCGGCTCGATCATGGCGTTGAGCGCCGAGCACTTCTGATCGTCGCGATGCCCGGCCCGGCACACGGTCCCGCGTTCGCAGCCGTCCACGATCCCGGCGCGGACGCGTGGGCGCCGCTGGCCGGTTGCGAAGATCGCGTGCCCGCGGTGCTCAGGCCGTGGCTGGCGGAGCCCGGGCTGCTCACGGCCCGCGTGCGTGCGGCCTGCGGTGAGGCGACGTCGCTCCGCATGCTGAGGCTCTTGGCCGCGCCGCTCGCCCCGCACTTGCGCGCGTGTCTCGGCGTCGACGACGCCGGTTGCCTGATGCGCGAGGTCGAGATCAACTGCGGTGCCATCCGCTGGGTCTTCGCGCAATCCGTCTTCCCGGACTCGACCGTCGAACGCTGTCCGTGGCTCCGTGCACTCGGGGACAACGGGCTCGGCGAGTCGCTCTCGCGGGTCACCGACGTCCGCCGCGAACCGTTCCAGTACCTCGAACTCGCGCCGAGTCACGAACTGGCGCGCGCAGCCCTGGGCAATGCCGGCGCCGGCGGGCCGCTGTGGGCTCGCCGTGCAATCTACCGTGTCGGAGGCATGCCGATCCTGGTGCAGGAAGTGTTCCTGCCGGGCCTCGGCCACTGCGGCTGAGCAGGCATTCTGGAGGACCGCATGAGCTACGTGATTCCTGCGCCCGTTCCGGCGACCGTCGAAGTCGCGGGCAGCACGGCGCGATTCCCCGTGCATCGCATCTACTGCGTCGGCCGCAACTACGCGGCGCATGCGCGCGAGATGGGCATGGACCCGGAGCGCGAGCCGCCGTTCTTCTTCAGCAAGCCGGCGGACGCGATCGTCGCGAACGGTGCCGCGGTTCCGTATCCGCCGCGCACCGGCAACCTGCATCACGAGATCGAGCTCGTGGTCGCGATCGGCACGGGCGGGCGCGACATCCCGCTCGCCAATGCCCTCGCGCACGTCTTTGGCTACGCGGTCGGTAACGACCTGACGCGGCGCGACCTGCAATTCGCTGCGCGTGAAAAGGGGCAGCCCTGGGACGTGTCGAAGGGCTTCGACCACTCCGCGCCGATCACGGCCATCCGGCGCGCCTCCGAGGTCGGGCACCTCGAGCGCGGCCAGATCTGGCTCGAAGTCAACGGCGAGCGGCGCCAGCAGGCGGACCTCGCCGAGATGATCTGGAACGTGCCGGAGATCATCGTCGAGCTCTCGACCCTGTTCGAGCTCGTTCCTGGGGACCTGGTCTTTACCGGGACGCCGGCCGGCGTCGGGCCCGTGCAGCGCGGCGACAGCCTCGTCGGCGGCATCGACGGGCTCGAGGCGCTGCGCACGACCATCGTCTGATCGCGCTTGCGCGCGGAGGAATCCGCCATGGGGCTCACCCTCTACACGTACTGGCGCAGCTCTGCGTCGTTCCGCGTGCGCATTGCGCTCAACCTGAAGGGGCTCCCGTACGAGTCGGTGCCCAAGCACCTGCTGCGCGACGGTGGCGAACAGCGCAAGGCGGACTATCTCGCGCTCAACCCCCAGGGGCTCGTGCCCGGGCTGCAGCACGACGGCGTGTTCGTCGCGCAGTCGCTCGCGATCTGCGAGTACCTCGAGGAGGTCCGGCCCGAGCCCCGACTGCTGCCGGGCACGGCGGCGGATCGCGCGCAGATCCGCGCCATGGCGCTCGCCGTCGCCTGCGACATTCATCCGCTCAATAACCTGCGCGTGCTGTTCTACCTGCGACGCGAATTCGGACAGGACGAGGAGGGTGTGAATCGCTGGGCCCGCCACTGGATCGCGACCGGGTTCGAGGCGCTCGAGGAACTCGTGGCGCGCCACTCGGCTGACGGCCGGTTCTGCTACGGGTCGCAGCCGACGCTCGCGGACGTCTTCCTGCTGCCGCAGGTGTTCAACGCGCGACGGGTCAACACCGACCTCGCGCCTTTCCCGCGCATCGTCGGCGTCGCGGAGCACCTGCTGACCTTGCCGGCGTTCGCGGCGGCGCGGCCTGAAGCTCAGCCCGACGCGGAATGACACGAACGCGGCTGGCGGCCGGCCGGGGTAAGATGACGACAGGCAAACCACGAGCTCGCCGAGGAGCCGTCAGATGGTCACAGCGGTCGTCCTGATCAAGGCGCAGACGGACAAGGTCACGGCGCTCGCCGAGCAGATGGCCGAGCTCGAGGGCGTGAGCGAGGTGTTCTCCGTGGCCGGGCAGTACGACCTCGTCGCGCTCGTACGGGTGCGCGAAAACGAAGACCTCGCCCGCGTGATCAGCGACAAGGTCCGCAAGCTCCCCGGGATCGTGAGCTCCGAGACCCTGATCGCCTTCAAGGTCTACTCGAAGCAGGACATCGAGGCCGCCTTTTCGCTCGGCCTCGACTAGAGCGTCCCGCCCAGGCGCCGGAGCGCGTCCGGCTGGAACTCGTTCAGCCTGCCCCTGACGCCGAACTGGATCGTGTCCTTGAGCTCGTTGTCGAATCCGCCGGCGAGGTAGGCGCCGTTCGTCAGGTCGTGGTAGATCCCGAAGCGGTACCACGGTACGAGGGCGTCGTAGCACTGGATCAGGCCGTGCAACGCCACCCGCCACAGTCCGCCGCGCGTGTCGTAGGCGTCCTCCGCGAGCACGCTCCAGCTGTCCTCGTCGAGATAGAAGGTCCGCTTGCCGTACACGTGACGCGCGCCCGGCTTGAGCGTGCCTTCCACGATCCAGACCCGGTGCAGCTCGTAGCGCACGAGGTCGGCGTTGATCGTGTGCTTGCCGATGATGTCCTTGTACTTGA
>JBBIVG010000114.1:5608-9470 GCA_037439865.1 Nevskiaceae bacterium | reverse complement strand
CTGCAGTCGAGCCCGGTGGTGAGCAAGGGGGCCGAGCGCGAAACGGGCTCGGTGCGCAAGGGCGACCTGGCGCTCTACTACTGGTTCTACCCGAACTTCATGATCAACTGGTACGAGGGCGTGATGGACACGAACCTCGTCTTCCCGCGCGGCACGGACGAAACCGAGGTCATCTTCGATTTCTGGTTCGCTGACGTCTCCGCTGCGGCCGCCGTGCACAACCGCGCCAGCATCCACGTCGGGCAGCGCATCCAGGACGAGGACACCGCGATCTGCAAGTCCGTGCAGCGCGGCCTCCGTTCACGCGCTTACGACACGGGGCGGCTCTCGGTGCGGCGCGAGGCCGGTGAGCACCTGTTCCACCGCCTGCTGCACGCGGACTTTTCGACCGGTACCGCCCATGAATGACGTCCCCTACTCCCTCTACCAGCTGAAGCGCACGCCGTTCCACGAGCGCATCGCGCCGCTCTGCCTGCCGCAGAACTGGCGGCGCTGGGCCGGCTGCATCACGGTCGGCTCCTACGATCTCGGCATCGATCGCGAGTACTGGGCGATCCGCGACGCGGCGGCGCTGATCGACGTCTCGCCGCTCATGAAGTACCTCGTCGAGGGACCGGATGCCGCGCGACTGCTCGACCGCATCACGCCGCGCAACATCCACAAGATGGCCGTCGGCCAGGTGTTCTACACCGGCTGGTGCGACGATGACGGGAAACTGCTCGACGACGGCACCGTGACGCGGCTCGGCGAACGGAGCTTCCGCCTGACCTCGGCCGAGCCGTCGCTGCGCTGGCTGGCAATGAACGCCGTCGGCATGCAGGTCACGATCACTGAAGTGACGGACCGCATGGCGGCACTGAGCCTGCAGGGACCAAAGTCGCGCGCGGTGCTCAACCGCTGCTGCGAGGACGGGCTCGATACGCTGCGCTTCTTCCGCATGGCGCCGAATCGCCTCGGGGGCCGGTCCGTGACGATCTCGCGCACCGGGTATACGGGCGACCTCGGCTACGAGATCTGGATGGACGCCGCGGACGCACTCCCGGTCTGGGATGCGATCATGGCCGCGGGTGCGGATTACGGCATCGTGCCCTGCGGCATCCTCGCGATGGACATGGCGCGGGTTGAGGCGGGGCTGTTCATGCTCGACGTGGACTACACCGCCGCGAATCATGCCTGGATTGCCGGCCAGAAGTCCTCGCCTTACGAGATGGGCCTCGGCTGGACGGTGAATCTCGACAAGTCCGGCTACTTCGTCGGACGCCGCGCACTCGAGCGCGAACACCGCGAGGGTTCGGCCTGGCGGCTCGTCGGCCTCGAGGTGGACTGGGAAGGCCTCGAGCGCGTGTACGCGGAGGTCGGACTGCCGCCGCAGATCCCGGGCACCGCGGTCCGCGGCAGCCTGCCCGTCATGCGTGACCGGCAGCAGGTCGGATACGCTTCCACCAGCACCTGGTCGCCGATCCTGAAGAAGTACATCGCGCTCGTGCACCTCGAGCGCCCGCACTACGAGCCCGGCACGCGCGTCGAGATCGAGATCACCGTCGAACACCACCGTCGCTACGCCCCGGGCACCGTGGTCGCGCTGCCGTTCTACGAACCGGAGTGGAAGAAGAAGTGAGCGCGCAGCAATACGACGTCATCGTCATTGGCGCAGGCCACAACGGCCTCATCGCCGCTGCCTATCTCGCCCGGGCCGGCAAGAAGGTCATCGTACTCGAGCGCAACCCTTACATCGGCGGCGCCACGAGCACGCGCGAGATCTTCCCGGGCTATCGGTTCACCGAGTTCTCCTACGTCGTGAGCCTGCTCAGGCCCGAGATCATCCGTGACCTCGAACTGCCGCGGCACGGACTGAAGATCCTGCCGCTGCCCAGCACGGTCACGCCGATGGACAACGGCGACTACCTCGCCGCCTGGGAGGACCACGACCTCACGCGCCGCGAGATCTATCGCCACTCGCCGCGCGATGCGGAGGCCACCGACGAGTATTCCCGGGTGATGGCGCGCGCGGCGAAGGCGATCAAGCCGATCCTGGGCGTCGTGCCCCCGGATCCGTCCTCCCTGAGCTGGCGCGACCTCGCGCGCCTGCTGCAGCTCGGACGCTTCGGCGCGTCGCTGGGCGAGCAGGAACGCTACCGGATCGCCAAGCTCATGATGCAGTCGGCGGGCGACCTGCTCGACGAGTGGTTCGAGTTCGATCCGCTCAAGGGCACCAAGTCGGCGAGCGGCATCATCGGCACGTTCCTCGGGCCGCGCTCGCCGGGCACGGCCTACGTGCTGCTGCACCATTACATGGGCGAGATCGACGGCGCGTTCCGCGCCTGGGGCTTCGCCAAGGGCGGCACGGGCGGCATCGCACAGGCGATCGCCAACTCGGCGACGGCGCTCGGCGTGGAACTGAGGCTGAGCGCCTCGGTGGAAAAAGTGATCGTGACGGGAGGCCGAGCCACGGGCGTGGCGCTCGCCAACGGCGACGAGCTGACCGCGAAGGTCGTCATGTCGGCCGCCGACCCGAAGCGCAGCTTCCTGCAGTTCCTGGAACCGCAGCACCTGCCGGACGAGTTCCTCACGGCGATCCGCAACTTCCGCGTCCGCGGCTCCTCGGGCAAGGTGAATCTCGCCCTGTCCGAGCTTCCGCAGTTCACCTGCCTGCCCGGCGAGGGCCCGCTGCACCGCGGGGCGATCTCGTTCAGCCCGAGCATCGACTACATCGAGCGCGCCTATGACGACGCGAAGTACGGCCGCTTCTCCGAGCGCCCGTACATCGACGCGATCTTCCCCTCGATGATCGACCGGGACATGGCGCCGCCGGGACACCACGTGATGTCGTGCTTCGTGCAGTACGCACCGTACGACATCGAGGGCGGCTGGGACGATGCCAAGCGCGAGGCATTCGGCGAGGCCGTGATCTCCACGATCGAGCGGTACGCGCCGAACATCCGACGCGCCATCGTCGGCAAGCAGGTGATCACGCCGAAGGACATCGAGCAGATGGCCGGCATCACGGGCGGCAACATCTTCCACGGCGAGCTGCTGTTGCACCAGCTGTTCTTCCTGCGTCCGGCGCCGCAGTGGGCCGACTTCCGCACGCCGGTGCCGGGCTATTACTACGGCGCCTCGGGGGCACACCCGGGCGGCGGCATCATGGGCGCGAACGGCCGGCTCGCGGCACTCGAAGTACTCAAGGATTGGCGGTAGGCGGCCATGGCGAATCCAGACATCATCGTCATCGGTGCCGGCCACAATGGCCTGGTCGCCGCCACCTACCTTGCACAGGCGGGGCGCAAGGTGCTCGTGCTCGAGCGCCGTGACGTACCCGGCGGACAACTGGCTGGCGACACGCACGTCGCCGCGTTTGCGACGCGGCCGATTCACGCGGGCGGCCAGCTGCGGCCGGACATCGTCCGCGACCTCGGGCTCGCGAATCACGGCCTGGCGTCCGAAATGTCCGCCGACGCCGGCGCTTACCTCGCACCGCTGCCGGACGGGCGCATGCTCCGGCTCAGCGCGAGCGCTGACGCCGCAACGCTGGACTCGATCCGCGCGTTGTCGCCGCGCGATGCGGAGCGCTGGCCGGAGTTCGTGCGGTTCATGAACTCGGCGGCCGCGTTCCTGGAAGCCGGGCAAGCCACGCCCATGCCACGCCTCGCGAACGCCGACCTGCTCGAGCAGGGAAGGCCCCTCGCGGCGCTGGCGTGGAAGCTGCGGCGCCTCGGTCGCACGGACATGTTCCGCCTCATGCGCGTCCTGACGATGTCGGCTGTCGAGTTCGCAGAAGAGTGGTTCGAGTCGGAGCCCCTGCGTGCCGCGATCGGCGCGCTGGCGATCCACGGCGTCAGTATCGGCTCGATGTCCGCGGGCG
>JBBIVG010000114.1:0-5573 GCA_037439865.1 Nevskiaceae bacterium | reverse complement strand
CTGGCTTAATCGCGGCGGACTTGCGCATCGCGGCACCCAGGGCGGAGCGCTGGACATGGTGAATGCGCTGGTCGCCGCCTTGCGCGCTCGTGGGGGCGAACTCAGGACTTCCGCGCCGGTCGCCCAGGTGCTGGTCGAACGCCAGGTCGTACGCGGCGTGCGTCTCGATTCAGGTGAAGAGATCCTCGCTGGCACGGTGCTCTCGGACGCGGACCCGCGGCGCACGCTGCTGGGCCTCGTCGGGGCGCCCGAACTGCCCCCGGAGTTCGTCTGGCAAGCGCAGTCCATCAAGATGCGCGGCTCGGTGGCCAAGGTGCACGTGCTGACCGATGGCCATCACGGGATTCCCGGCGGCACGGTCGCGATCGCACCGACGACGAAGTATCTCGAGCGCGCGTACGACGCCGCCAAGTACGGCCAGGTCTCGGAGCATCCCTACCTCGAACTCACCGCCTCCGGCGACGTCGTCTCGATTCATTACCAGTTCGCGCCGTACTCGTTGCGCGGCGGCGACTGGCAAGCGATGCGCGAGACCCTCGAGCGCCGGGCGATCGCGATTGTGAGCGAGCGGTTCGCCGGATTCCGCGACAGTATCCGCGAGGTGCGGTCGATCACCCCGCTCGACCTCGAGCACACCTGGGCGCTCACGGAGGGCGACCTCAACCACGGCCAGCTGATCCTGGACCAGTTGCTCTTCATGCGCCCGATGCCGGGCTGGTCGGACCACCGCACGCCGGTGGACGGCCTGTACCTGTGCGGCAGCGGCGTGCACGGCGGAGGCGGTGTGAGCGGCGTCAGCGGCCGCAACGCTGCGCGGCGAGTGCTGCGGATCACCGCTCGCCGCTGAGGCTCGCCGCGCCGCGGCGCCTGAGGAAGACGAGCAGCGGGATCCCGGCGGCCGCCAGTGCCATGCCCCACAGGAAGGGCTCGCGTCCCATGCCCACGAAGGCGAAGACGCTGTAGGCGCAGCCGAGCGCGCCGAGTACGAGCAGTTCGGCAGACCGCCCGCTCCCACCGCGATTCCAGAGCACCACGAGCGCGAGCGCGCAGCAGAGATAGAGCGGCAGTGCGGCAGCCGTCACGACCAGCGTCAGGAACGTGAAGCCGTCCACGAGCGACTTGCTGTAGTTCATCAGGATCATCAGCGTCGCGAGCGTGCTGGTCGCGACGAGTCCCGCTGCGGGCGCGCGGTGCCGGTTGGACGCCTGCAACCACGACGGCAGCATGCGGTGGCTCGCCATCGTCCGGCTGAGTTCGCCCGAGAGCAGCACCCAGCCGTTCAGGCAGCCGAGTCCACTCACGACGACGAACACCGAGAGCCATCTGCCGCTGCCCGTACCGACGAAGCGATCGAGCAGGTCCGCAAACGGCGCTCCGGACGCAGCGAGTTCCTTCTGGGGCAGCAGGATGATCGCGACCGCCGACACCGCCACGTACACGGCGGCCGTAAGGAGCGTGCCTGCCATCGTCGCGCGGGGAATCGTTCGCGCGGCGTCGCGAACCCTGCCGGCGGGCACGGCCGCCGATTCGACCCCGAGCATGGCGTAGAGCGCGATCGTCGATGCGGCGAGCATCGACCCGAAGGTGAGCGGCGTCGTCGGGGGGTTGCGCGAGTACGCCTCGGGCTCGGCGACGAGCAGCCACGCCCCGAGCAGGATGACGAATGCCATCGGCAACAGCTTCAGCGCCGTCGTCAGCACCTGCACGCGACCGCCAGTACGCGTGCCGAGCAGGTTGAAGCCAGTGAAGATCCAGAGCAGCGAGAGCGCGAGCACGAGCGGCGGAACGCCGGCCAGCGCAGGCGCCGCGCTTCCGAGGTAACCGACCACGCCGACCGCCAGCGCGGCGTTCGTCACCCAGCAGGAGATCCAGTAGCACCACAGCGCGAGGAATGCGGGCCATTCGCCGAGGGTCGAGCGCATGTACGCGTAGGGACCGTCGGACTCGGGGAAGGCCTGTGCGAGCTTTGCGAAGACCCTCGCGATCACCGTCACGCCCGCGACCGTGATGCCCCAGCCGACGAGCGCGTTGAAGCCGTACGGGGCGAGCGACGCGGGCAGCAGGAAGATGCCCATGCCAATCGTGTTGCCGACCACGAGCGCGGCGCTCATCCAGAATCCGAGTTCCTTGCCCTGGCCAGCCGACGCTTCCGCAACGCGGCTCATCGCGCCGCACTCCCGGCCCGCGCAGCGAAAGCCTCGCGGGCGTGCGCCAGGTAGCCAAGCGTCGAGCTGCGCTCACGTTCGTCGTTATAGTCCGTGCGCGCCTCGGCTTCCGCGATCACACGATCGAGCCATCGGACGAAATAGGCGGCATCGTCCGCCGCCGCCGGCGCCTCGCCCGGGAGGTCGAGGTAGATCGGGCTCGAGGTCGCGTATGGATAGAGATCCAGCACCAGCGGATCGGCGGCATCGTTCCAGGCGCGCAGCACGACCCACCCGTCGGTATCCACCGGCAGGTCGCCTTCGCCATCGAAGCTGCGGCGGTCGCCCGCCAGCGCGAACTGCCGGACCACCTTGCCGTTGCGCACGATCTCGAGGTGATCCACGGGCACGGGCGAGCGCAGCGCCACGCGATAGTGATACATGCCTGGGGCCTCGCGCTTCAGGGTGTCGCCGGGCCGAGCTCCCCCGAGATCGAAGCCGAGCAGCGGGCCATTGCTCACGAAACTCCTGCCGGCCTTCAGCGCGAGCTTCGCCGCCTGCCCGTCGAGTCGGCCGCCCGTGTTCAGGAAGACGCGATTCAGGCCCACCGGGCCACGCAGCGATGCGTAGTTCGCCATCGCATCCGTGCCGGCGCCTGCAGGCAGCCGGAAACCGAGATTGAGAAGGCGATACCAGACCTCGGCGGTCGCCTTGTGGTCCGAGAACCCGACCACCTCGATGTAATCCACCTTGCCCGAGATCACGTCCGCGGGCAGTTCGTGGCTGAGCGTCTTCTCCTTTTCGGGCACCACGGGCCAGTCGAATGGATGCACGTAGCCGACCAGCGCCCCCTGCGCGTGCGCAAGATCGGCGATGACCCCGTTGTACGGATAGGGGCTCGCGAGCGCCGTGTGCCGGTACGACGAGAAGTCGGGCGTAATCAGGTGATCCGACAGGTACAGCAGCCCCAGGTGCCCCCAGAAACTCGTGTGGAACTCCTGCGCCTGCAGGATCAGTACGCGATCGTTGCTCGCGGGATCCGCACCGATGCGGAAATAGCCGAGGTCCGGGATGCGCTCTTCCTTGTTGACGACCAGGTTGTAGACGATGCCGAGGTCCTCGGACTCGGCCTGTCGCGCAAGCCCGGCGGGCGTGTTGCGGTAATGCCCGCCGTAATTCATGTGCACGTGCAGGTCGGCACTCACCCAGCGTCCGAAGTCGGGCGGCAATGCGTTGCCCACGAGTGTCGCCCGCACCTGCGTCTCCCCTCCGGCCGGCAGTTCCACGCGTTGCTGCCAGGGCAACGCGGCAAACCCGCGCTGTACCGTGACGGTTGCGGCTCCACCCGGAACCTCGAGCGTGCACGGCGGCGAGCAGTGGAAGTAGTGCGTCTCCATCGACTGCCGGGAGCGGTCGAAGCCGTCGTCCGCGTGCATCCACGCATTCGCAGGCGCGTACGCTCGACCGTCGACCGCGAGCACCGAGACGCGCGCGGGCACGCGCTTGCCAGCCGGATCCACGACGTCGAGGACCAGCCGCGCCCGGGGCACCTTGTATCGGCGCAGCCCGGCGACGATCTCCTGCCGGGCTCCGCCGACCACGTCCTGCACGACCAGACTCGTGTTGCCACGCTCGTTGCTCACGAAGACGACGCGCCTGCCGTCCGGCGACCAGCGAGCATTGCGGCTGTCGAAGTCGCCGAACGTGAACGGCAGCGGCGCCGCACCGTCCGTCGTAGTGAGCCAGAGCTGGTGCCACTGGCGGCCGCGATAGCTGCTGTACAGCAGCCGCCTGCCCTCCGGTGCCTGCTCCGGATGTGCGCTCCAGGTCGTCTCCTCTCCGAGTACCTTGCGTCTCGCGGACGGGTCGGCGACCGGTGCGGCCCAGATGTCCCCGGAGCCAAGCGGCACTTCCGCATTGCCGACGTAGTAGATCGTCGCACCGTCCGGCGACCACGAGGGATTCACGGCGTGGTCGAACGCCGAGTAGTAATAACGGTCGACCGTGCTGCGGCGCTCCCCGAGCAATGGCTTCGCATCGCGCAGGCCGGTGGCGTCCAGCTCGGCGAGGAACAGGTTCAGGTGACCGGTGCCCCGCGTCGAGACCCAGGCGATCCGCTTGCCGTCTGGCGAGAGCCGGGGCTCGACGTTGACGTCACCCCCCGACGTCAATTGCTGCTCGCGGCCGCTCTCGAGGTCGAGGCGCCAGAGTTCGATGCCGACCCCGTCGTATCGGCAGAACACGACCGTGCGGCCGTCGTGGCCGACGTCCGGCTGGTAGTCATAGGCGCCGGCCGCATGCGTCAGTTCCGTTGCGTCGATCGAATCGACGGCCTGGCGCCACAGTGAACCGGCCATGCTGTAGACGAGCCCCCCGCCGTCCGGCGTGAAACTCGCCGACGATGGCCCCGTCGTGAGTTGCGGCAGGTAGAGTTCCCGCCAGTAGTAGCTGTGCGGCAGGTCCACCTGCTTCAACACGGGTTCGCGGTCCGCGCGCGCCGCGCCGCCGCCGAGCATGCAGCAGGCCGCCGCGAGCGCGAACCACGCGCTGCGAAGGCCGGTCACGCGCCCTGCCCTGCGAGCGCCTCGTCGAGGCTGGCCCTCAGCAACTGCACCGCCTCGTCGACCTCCGCCACGGTCACCGAGAGTGGCGGCATGAACCGCACCGTGCTCGTGCCGCAGGAAAGCAGGATCAGCCCGTTTTGATAGGCGCGCGTCACGAGTGCATCGCACAAGGCCCGCGCCGGCGTCCGCTCCGCGTCCGCTTCGATGAGTTCCATGCCGATAATCAGGCCCTTGCCGCGCACTTCGCCGATGCACGGATAGTGGCGCGCGAGTTCGCGCAGGCGCCCCATGAAGTGCTCGCCCACCCGCGCAGCGTTGGCCATGTACTCGCGCCGGACGAGATCCAGCGTGGCGATGGCCGCTGCGCAGGTCACGGGGTTGCCGCCGTACGTGTTGCCGTGCGCACCTCGTTTCCATTGCTCCATCAGCGAGCGCCTGGCGATCACCGCGCCGATGGGCAATCCGGAACCGAGGCCCTTGGCACTCGTGACCACGTCGGGTCGCACGCCCCAGTGCTCGACCGCGAACATCCGCCCCGTCCGCCCGACGCCGGATTGCACCTCGTCGCAGATCAGCAGGATGCCGTGCTCGTCGCAGAGTGCGCGCAAGCCGGCCAGGAATCCGTCGGGCGGCACGAGATAACCGCCTTCGCCCTGGATGGGCTCGACGAGGATGGCCGCCACCTCGCTGGGCGGCACGTTGCGCTCGAACAGCATCCGGATGTAGTCCAGCACCGCCTTGCCCTGGTCCGCTCCGGCGAGCAGCGGCCGGTAGGGATTCGGGTACGGCACATGGGTGACACCCGGCATGGTCGGCGCGAAGCCCTTCTGCTGCGTGTACTTGCTCGACGTGAACGACAGCGAGC
>JBBIVG010000113.1:0-9527 GCA_037439865.1 Nevskiaceae bacterium | reverse complement strand
ACTGCCGACCGCCGGGTCGCGTGCTGCTGGCCGGGTTGACCAGTGTCCAACGGTCGCCGTAGGCGCTGTAATGCCAGAGGTCGGCAGGCACGACCATCCAGTTGGATCCCGCGCCGCCGTACATGTAGAGCCGGCTCGTCGTGACATCGGTGCCGCCGTTCGACGTGAACGCATGCCACGCGCGATTGGCCGGATAGCTCGGTGGAGCCTGGACCATGAACAGGGTCGTGCCTTTGCCTTTTCGGCCGTCATCGAGGGTCACCACGATGTCGAACTTGGAAAGGTCCGCACTCTTGGCAACCGCGATGGTCGTGACGAGTTCCGATGAACTGCGGTACGTGACCTTCTTTACCGTGACACCGCCCGGATCCGTCGTGCCGGCCACGAAGTACTGAACCTTGGCCGTCCGATCGAAGTTGCTGCCGCTCACGACGACATCCAGAGCGATGGTGCCCGCATACGCCGACGAGGGCATTGCGGCGGTCACCGTTGGGGGCGGGGCGGTCTCACCCATCGTCGCAAATCCCAAGGCGCACAATGCAGTGCAGACGAGCGCGACTGGTTTCCGAGCGTTCATGAGGTTTTCCCCCTCGATCGGCCTGCAACTTCAAGTTGGGAACTGCTCTGGCCGCCGATGACGACGTACGCGGCCCAGTAATACGGGTGGCCTAGCTGCGGTGAGCGACGCAGCGAGCGTTGAGCGGCTGCAAGCGCGGCCGGGAAGTCCCGACGCCGGCCGGCCTCAGCCAGCCGCGCGTAGAACTGCTTCATCATGGACAGCGAGGCCCGATCGTCCACCTGCCAGAGCGTCGCCATGACGGACGCGCTGCCGGCGGCAAGAAACGCGCGATTCAGCCCGACGAACTCGTCGCCGATCGGCAGATCGGCGAAGTAGCCGCTGCCGAGCGCCGTGTCACAGGCACTCAGCGTCACGAGATCTGCGTGCAGGCGAAGATCGAGGATCTCGTGCACGTGTAGCATGCCATCGTCGTTTTGACCGGGTTCGAGCTCGAGGCCGGACAGCAGCGGGCTAGCCACGTTGAAGCGGCCATGCGTCGCCAGATGCAGCATCTGGTAGTCGCCGGCGAGCTGCTTGAAGCGACCCTCGGTCGCCTCGCTGCCGATGAGCGTTCGCGAATTCGGCCGGAACAGGGCGTCGACAGTGCGCGCCTCCTCGGGTGCATAGCGCAGGCCGCCGCGTGAGGGCGCGACTGCGAGCAACGAGGTCACAGCGTCCCGTCCGGTCGCGTCGCGGAGCAGCGCAGCGGCGGCAGGCAGGTAGGCCACGGTGTAGCGGTCGATCAGCAGGGCGTCCGGCCCCGTCGCCGTCCTTGGCAACAGGGCGAACGGCAAATACGTCAGGGCCCCATGCGGCACGATGTAGAGGCGTTTCACGCCGTCGAGCCGGCCGGCGCGCTCGACCGGATCGAGCAGCCCTGCGGACAGGCGCGCGGCGGGCTTGCGCCAGCGATCGTCGCCAGGCCGCTGAATCAGGTCGCGCAGCAACGAAATACGCGCCGTGAGATCGAGTTCCTTCAACGGCGCGGACTGCACGGCGAGCCCGCGCGAGTTGACGACGAATACGAACAGCCTGTCGGGACCGACGACGTACTCGAGTAGCGCCTCGTCGGCGGCCAGCCGATGCTGGATGCTCGCTGCGTCGGGCGCCGCGCCGTCGGCCGGCTGGATGCGCGCGTGATCGTCGAGAAACGCCTGGTACTCCTTCTCCGCGATGACGAGTTCCTGCGAGAAGCGGTTCATGGCTCGCTCAGGGTAGGCGGGCCCACCATCGTCACCGGTCTCCGTGAGCGCATCCTGCAGCCGGCGCACACGCTCCCGCAGCTCGGCCTCCGTCCGGCGCTCGCCGGCCGTAAGCGGAACGGACGTGCGCCCGCCAAGTTGTTCGACGAAGCTCCGATTACGCAGCCGCTCCGCGGTCTCGAAGGCACCGGCCGTATTGCCGAGCTGGATCTGCAGCCGCATGAGCTCGAGGTAGACCTCGAACTTGTCCTCGACGTATCCAGAGCGGAAGCGGGGCTCTTCCAGCCGCCCGCGCACGCCTTCTATTACTTCGACCGCGGCCTCGAGCGATTCGAGTGCGGCTGCGGAATCGCCGGTGGCCTCCAGCGCGCGGGCGCGGCCGAGCTTGATCTGCCAGAGAAGATCGGGATCACCGATGCGGGCGACAGCGCTTTCCGCCGCGGAATAGTTCTCGAGCGCCGGGCTGAAATTGCTCCGCAGGCGCGCCACTTCGGCCTGGGAATAGAGTGCTTCCGCCACGAGATCGGGCGCGCCGATCTTCCGCGCGATGAGCAGCGACTGATCGGTCTCATCCGTGGCGCGGCCAAGCTCGCGCTGGGAACGATGGACGCGGGCCAGCCGCAACTGGCTCAAGGCCAAGGCGTGCTGCACCTTGCCGGCGGCAGCGCGCTGTCGTGCCTGCTCGAATAGAGCCGCCGCGGCATCCGGGCGCTTGCGCCGGAATTCGAGGTCGCCCAGCGCGACCAGGTTCAGCGTGACGCCGCGTTCGAGCCCTATCGACTGTGCGACCGCGAGTGCGCGCTTGAATTCCTGCTCCGCCGATGCCGTGTCGCCGAGCAACAGGTGCAGCTGTCCGAAGTGGTGCAGCACTTCGGACAGTTCTGCCTGAGCACCGATCTTCTCGTAGACGGCGAGCGACTGACGGTAGTCCTGCAGCGCGAGATCGTATCGTCCTTGCTGCACCAGTGCGTCGCCCTTCACGCGCAGCCAGTAAGCCTGGTCCTGCCGCATGCCCGCCTGGCTCGCAAGCTCGATCGCGTGGTCGAGATGGACGATCGCCGCATCGATCTCGCTGAGCCCAAGCAGGCTGAGACCGATGTTGCCGTGGTCCTGGCTCATCGAGGTCGTGGATTTCAGCTGCTCGCTGATCTTGAGCGCCTGCTGGTAATAATTGAGCGCTTCGCGGAAGTGGCCGAGCAGCAGGTAAACGCCTCCGATGTTGCCCAGCGTGTCGCCGACGCCGCGCGGGAAGTTGGCTCCCCGGTACAGCTCGAGCACCTGGCGGTACTGCTTGAGGGAGGTGTCGTAGTCGCCTTGCTCGTCGTACACGAGGCTCAGGTTGTTGAGGCTGGAGCCCTCCAGCTTCTTGTCGCCGACGGCGCGTGCGATCTGGCCGGCCTTCCGGAAATGCGCGATGGCCTCGTCGTAGTTGCCTTCGTCCCAGGCCAGGAGCCCGAGCACGTTCAGCGTCTTGCCCTCGCTCAGCCGGTCTCCGGCGGTTCGCTCCATGGTCAAGGCGCGCTCGAGGTACCGGTGCGCTTCCGCAAAGTTCCCCAGCCGCCAGTGACATTCACCGAGATAGTGCTGGACGGCCGCCCGATCGCGCGTGTTGGCGTCCTTCGCGAATTCCGCGACCAGCCTTTCGAACTCCGGCAACGCCTGCTTCGCGCCCGCTTCCCGGTAGACGCGGGTGGCTGCTTCGAGACGCGGGTCCAGTGTTTCCGTACTGCCCCACAGGGGACATGCCAGCAGGACGGCCAGTGCCACGCTGCAGACGAGCTTTGGCGCGCGGCGGACCATGGCCGTCTCAGCGGGAGACCCGGAACGGGACATGGGTGGAGCTCACGGCCTTGTCCCCGGACGGATAGGCGTCGATGTGCACGAAGTACTCTTCGCCGGGCTGCAGGCGCAGCTGGTCCGGTGGTCGCCACGTCGTGGCGGTGACGCGCTGCTGTATCACCACGTCGCCCGCGTCGGTCACGATGCGGACGTCGTAGAACGGGGTTCCGGCGACCTCCGACCAGCGGAAGGTGAGTTGTCGGGATGGCACGGCCGTCCCGGCCGTCGGGGACAGCACCCGCAGCCCGGGCTGGGCCGGGGCGAGAGTGCGGGTTGCCGGGGGTTCGGGACGTCCCTGTCCCTCGTGGCCGCCTTCCAGGTTGCGACCGAGTTGCATGAGCAACGGAACCGCCAGGACGAGTGCGGCCGCCGCGGCCCACGCCGGGGCCGATCGCCAGCGGCGCGTTGGCTCCTTCGTCACCAGGGCGCGTGCCTGGGCCAGTACGTCATCCGACACGGGCTCGACCGTCCCTGCGCGGCGCTCCCGGCACAGGAGCCCCACCAGCGACATGCAGCCGTCGCAGTCGGCGAGGTGTCGCTCGATCCGTGTTTGCTCCTGCTCGTCGAGCCCGCCGTCGACATAACCGGCGATGTCGTGCTCGTCGGGACACGACGGTGTTCGCTCCGGATCGGCCGGGGCACGTGCTGCGAGCAGAGATGTCAGGGGATCCGGGCTCATCGACAGACCATCACGACCTGGGGCTCCGAGGTTCCGCCGCTCTGTCGGCAGTACACGGACACGTCAGCGGTCTTTTCGCGCTGACCTCGATCGATGCACGCCCATGAGACCGGCCAGCGCCTCGAGGGCTCCGTGGATCAGTCGGTTCGCGCGGAATGGGTCGGGCTGCCGGGTCAGGCGGGCGACCTCGGCGAGCGTCAGGTCCTGTTCGTACCGGAGCCGCAGCAGAAGACGCTGCTCGACCGGTAACCGTGCCAGCGCATCGTGCAAGAGTCGCAATTCCAACATCCCGTCGGTCAATTCATCCGGGCCGGACGCCGGGTCCAGCAGCTGGTCGAAGGGATCTTTCTCTTGCGACCCGGCTTCGCGGACCACCGACGCCGGGCGGTGCTTGCGAGTACTCAGCTGCCAGCGCTGCTGCGGCGTCAGCAGCGCGAAGATGCGCCCGTTGACCTCGGCGACCTGTTTCTCGGTCAGTTCGGGAAACTTCGGCAGAAGGACACGCAGGCACTCCGTGCGGGACATTGCTCGCACGTAGATGCAGCGAAAGATCTGCTGCTCGAGGTCTGGCAGGTGCGCAATGCATCGAGGCGGGCGCGAGCGCCCTTGCTCGGTGCGACGCCAATCCACGCACAGATTGGCGACGACGGCCTGGAGCCAGGTCTTGAACTTCGCCGGTCCGTCGGGCCGGAAGCCGCGCAGCCTGCGAAAGCCATCGTCGCTCAGCGCCGCGCAGACGTGGATGAAGCACTCGGCAGCACGATCATCATCGACACCATGCTGTCGAATCACGTGCATGATCAACGGTGAGTAGCGTGCGAGGAATTCAGTCCACGCTGCAGCAACTCTCTCGGACGAGAGTGCCCGCAGCATTTCCGTGACCATCTCCTCGCTCATCCGTGCAACAACCGTGGTGTCGCTCCGGCCGCATGGCCGAGCGCCAGCCGTTGATTCCCGCCAGTCGGACGACTCCCCCGCCGCCGAGTGCATGGTCTTGATCGTGCACATACGCCGACTGGGTGTCGAAATCAACAAGCAGCGTTGCTGCGGGCTCGTAAAGAGTCTCGTTTGCGTTAGTGATCGGCGCCGGCGCGCTCGTCGTGCGTTTCGAGCGCGACCGAAAAACGCAGTGACTGGTCCGTGTATGTCCGACAGGTGACCTTAAAGGAGTCGAGAAAGGGGGAACCAGCCATGAGGAACAGCGTGCTTTCAGTTCTCGGGGTCTCGTTGCTGGCAACCGTCGCCGTTGTCGAAGCGGCGAAGCCGCCGGGAGCAGGTGGTGGCGGCGCAGGCGGCGGTGGTAGTGGCACGGATGGTTACGTCGGACAGAACCTCGGCGCGCTGCCTGGCGACTCGAACTCGGATGCCTGGGACGTCAACGCGAGCGGCCGATTGGTCGGCCGGAGCTACGGCAGTTCCATGCGCGCGTTCTATTGGGACGGGACGATGCACCAACTGCTGCAAAGTTATGCTGCGGGCGCCGAACCTCCCGCGGATGTTGCGTGGGATGTCGAAGCGACCGCCGTCAGCGGAGGATCCGCCGAGATCGTCGCTGGCAACGAAAGCAGGGAAATCTGCACGCCAGTGCCCGGGGACCCCAACAGCGCCACCTGCGAGCACTACTGGTACCCGATCATCTGGGATGCGGGGCCACTGAACAGCATGCCAAATGCGCGTCGGCTCGGCGGCGGCGCAGGCTCAGTGTTGGGTATCAACGACGCGGGCACCATCATCGCCGGTGTGGGCACGACTGGCGCGGGGACAGTCTGGAGAAATCCGCCCACTTGGACGCGCACGGACATCGCGCTGGATGCCTTCCAGTGCACGGGGTGCTCCTACGAGTCGGGTGGCGCCTGGGACGTGAACAACGACGGAATCGTGGTCGGCTTCCTGAGTCGGACGAGCGACCACGAGCAATTCGCTTACGTCTACGACACGGCACGCGGGGTCGGTTCGCTCCTGGCGGTCCCCGCGGGATACGTGCAGGTCAACGCGTATGCGATCAGCAACATCGTCGACGGACTCGTCTATGTTGCGGGCGTGGTGATTCCCTGCGGAACGATGACCTGCACGGGAGATCGCGGCATTCGCTGGAGAGTCGCTGTCAGCGATATCGGCAAGACCGGCTACTCGCCGGACTACGAACTCCTCGACCAACTGGCATGGGCGGAAGGCGTCAGTGACCAGGGTTTCGTCGCCGGCACGATGAACTCGACGCCCGATCGGCGCGGGAACATCATCCAGACCGCCATGCTGTGGAAGCAGTCGGTCGGCTACATTCCCTTGAAGCCGCCGAAGGGCGGCTCGGACAGCGCGACCCGTTCCATGGCGGTGGCAGCCAACGGCACCGCGTACGTCGTCGGGGTAGCGAATGCGAAGGGTTCCTGGACTGCGGCGCGATGGGTCGTGCCGTAAAGGCACGCGGTACGCGGACGCGATTAAGCACGGCTCCTCAAAACACTCGCCACGCATTCGAGTGGATGGTGCTCGAGGCCCGGACCCCGGTCACTGCGGAGACATGAACCGGGTCGGTCGGCGCATCCGCGGCGTTTCCGATGGCACCGTGGTTCGCGCCGGCCCATTTGTGACAGCCGCGGCCTAAGTGCTTTCCGGAATTGGCGCGGTCGATCGCGGAGCGTTCATTTGGCGGTCGCGGGAGTCCGGGTAATCACTCGGTCTACCGTTACAAGCGTTGAAGCAGGGAAATCGGGAACAAGGGGGATTACATGTCCAAGTTCAGTTGGTTGATCGGAATCTCGTTGCTCACGTTGTCGGCCGGGGCATCCGCCGGCGATGCATCGGGCGTCTATATGACGTTCATTCGTTCCTTCGGAGAGTCGGCTTTGCCCGATGGCACCCGTGCCCGCCTCATGCACTACCACCAGGCCGTCACGTCGGACAAGGCTGACAGTCCGGTCGCGGGCAAGACGTCCGAGTGCGTCGGCAGGATGATCGTGTCGAGCGCCGGAAAGGTGGTGTCGGGTAACGGCTTCTGTTTCTCGGACGACGCGGCGGGCAACGGTGCCTCGTGGTCCTGGCAGGTCGAGGAGGCTGGGACACCCAAGTGCCCGCAGATCTGCGGGACGTTCAAGTGGCTGGAAGGCTACGGCAACCGCAAGGGCGCCACGGTCACCGGCACATGGACGCAGACGCAGGCGAGCAGGGACGGCGGTGTCGGGACCTATACCGTGAAGTACTAGTCGCAGCGGCGTCACCCGCCTCGGGCGACGGGATAACCACGGTCCATCCAGTCCGTACCGAAGTTGTCCGCGATGTAGAGCGCGTTGACCTGCGTGAATCCGAGAGCACGGAGCGCGTCGTAGGCCGCGGCGATGTTCGGGCAGTCGCCCCACGGGCAGCAACCGCAATAGATCACGATCGCGGTGTTTTTCGGGAGCTTCGCAACACGGTTCTTGAGCAGTTGCAGGCCCGCCTGCTCGCTGGCCGGGCCCGCGTATTCGGATCCCGGAATGTGCGCCTGCATGTAGAGGATGTGGAAACCCACGTGCAGGAGCAGCGGTTTCGGCGCAGCCACGTTCTTGAGCGTCGCCGCGAGGTCGGCGGGCTGCACCAGCGCGGCCTTCGGGATGGACGAGGCCGGACCCGGCGCAGCCAGTGCCGGCGGCAGTTGCGAAATGAGTAACAGCGCCAGTGCGAATCCGAGGAAGGTTCTCGTTGCGTTGCGCATCATGACAAGGTACCTGCTTTGTCTGGCCTGGGTTCGGGTCGATCGAAGAGCTTCTGCCACCAGCGGCGGCGACTTCCCGGTTGCGGAAAGGCCTGCTGCAGATTGTCGGGAACCATGCGGGACAAGGTCCAGCCGGGAAGGGGCGGATACTCGCTCGTGCCACAGACCATGCCGAGATTGTTGGGATCGAAGATCTTCACGAAACTCGGCTTGTCGTGATCATCGGCATAGACGATGCCGCAGTAGTCTTCCTTGTGCTCGTCCAGCAGGCGTTGCCTGATCTCGGTCAGGAACCGTTCGAACTGGGCTCGTGACGCGGGCGACGCAGGTGGCGCCTCTCCGACGGCATAGACGTACCAGCCATCGTCGCTCAGGTGCTGCAATCGCACCCACAGCGAATCGAGCTCGCTCCAGCGCAAGGCGCCTCTGAGCCGGCCGTTGTAGGAACGCAGGTAGAGCGTGTCGTGAGGTCGGTCGGTCGGGGGCATGGCGGCGTTCCGTGTCTCTAGAGTTCCAACCGGCTTCCCGTGCGCAGTTCATTGATGCGCTCGCCCATCGCGCCGCGCAGGACCGCAAACGCCTTGTCGCCCGTGCAGTGCCCGGTCCAGGCGGCCGCGACGCCGAGGTCGAGGATCTGCCTGCCGAGGGTCGCCACGTCGCTCTCGCGGTCCGACATGCGGTTGAATGGCGGCAGCGCGACGAGATGAAAGCCGCCCACGACCGCCCGGATCGGCACGGCGGGGAATTCCTGCTGCACTTTCTCCACCATGTTCAGCACGCCACTGTGCGAGCAACCGGTGAGCACCGCGAGCGTGTCACGTTCCCGCAATGCCACGACCACCTCGTGGCGGAAGTCGTCCGGAACGTACTCTTTCCCTGCGTGCACGAACAGCACCTTGTTGCCCGACGGCCGCGGGTGGTGGCCGCCGATGTTCGGTAGCACGAACACGCCGGGCAGGATCTCGGTGCGTTCCAGCACGACCCTGAACCGACTGGCATGCTCGTCCATCAGGCGCGGATCGAGGCCGATTCGCTTGCTGACGAGGCCGAACAGCCGGCCGGTCGGCTCGCCCGCGGGTGCCGGCCCGAGATAGACGGGCGCGTGGTCGTTCAGTTCGAGGAACCGTCGCAGGCCGCCGCCGTGATCGGCGTGATAGTGCGAGAGAACGGCCGCATCAATCGTCGCGATGTCGATGCCGAGCCTGGCGGCATTGCGCGCAAACGCATCCGAGGCGCCCATGTCGAGGAGCAGTCGGCCGCCGCCGATCTCGACGTGCTGCGACAGGCCCCATTCGGCTTCCAGCGCCGGATCGTCGGGGCTCGGTCGGTTCTCGAGCAGTGTGGTGATGCGCAGCCTGTTCTCCCGACTAACTGCCTATGGTCCGTAACTCGCGGCGTACCATTGTGTGCCGGTCTTCGCGTTCTTCCAGACGGCTCGCGCGATCGTGCCTGAGGCTGCTTCGAGATTCAGCACTTCCAGGTACGACGAGAACGCCGTGCCCTTGCCGATGGTCGTCATGGTCCAGGCGGTCTGGTCGGCGAACAAGGCGCGCAGCAACT
>JBBIVG010000112.1:0-9608 GCA_037439865.1 Nevskiaceae bacterium | reverse complement strand
GCGGATCTTCTTGTACATGGCCGGCCAGCCCGCCTTCAGGAACTCGAGCGCCTTCTTCGCGTCCTCGGTGCCCGCCTCGAACTCGATGCCGGCGTAGATGTCCTCGGTGTTCTCGCGGAAGATCACCATGTCGACCTTCTCGGGCGCCTTGACGGGGGAGGGCACGCCCTTGAACCAGCGCACCGGGCGCAGGCACACGTAAAGGTCGAGCATCTGCCGCAGCGCGACGTTCAGCGAGCGGATGCCGCCGCCGATCGGCGTGGTGAGCGGCCCCTTGATCGACACGAGGTAGTCGCGGCAGGCCTGCACGGTCTCGTCGGGCAGCCAGGTGTTGAACAGGTCGTTCGACTTCTGGCCCGCGTAGACCTCCATCCAGTGGATCTTGCGCTTGCCGCCGTACGCCTTGGCCACCGCCGCGTCGAGCACACGCACCGACGCACGCCAGATGTCGGGGCCGGTGCCGTCGCCCTCGATGAAGGGGATGATCGGCTGGTCGGGAACCTGCAGGCGGCCGTTGGCGATGGCGATCTTCTGGCCCTGGGCGGGCACGTTCAGCTTGAGCGCGCTGGACATCTGTCGAGCTCTCCGTGTTCGCGGAAACTGGGAAGAATCAGGGGTGAAATCGTACCACAGGCAGCGCCGGCGACCGAACCGGACGCGCTTTCAGCGCAGGCGGGCGAACGCCGCGCGCACCCGCGGCTCGGCGCCGGACTGTGTCCACGCGAACAGCAGCCCGCCCTCGGCCAGCGCCATCTGCGGGAAGCCCGAGGAACGCGCCACGTCGGATGCCGCGATCGTGGTTGCTGCGCCGGCGGGACCTTCGGTCGAGAAGGCCCGGACGAGGAGCCGGGCCCCTCCCGGCGAGTCGGCGAGCCAGCTGACGGCGGCGCGGCCGTCGGGTAGCAACACGACGTCCACACGTCCTGCAGTCTGGCCAGTGGCCACCTCGACGGGTGGGCCAAACGTTCGGCCGCCATCCAGCGAGAATGCGAGCCGCACGCGTGGGCGGTCAGGCGCGGTGAACCAGGCGACTGCAACCGTGTCGCCGCGCGCATCCACTGCAGGCCCGTTCACGGGACAGGCGTCGATGCGCCAGCCGTCGTCGGCAACGTTCACGGGGTTCGACCATCCTCCTGCGGTCAGTCGCAGCACCGAAATGTTGCGAATTTCGCCATCACTACGGTCCCGATAGACGACGACCGCACCCTCGCGCGCCATCGCCACGTCCGTCTGGCAGCAGTCGCACACCCGCGGGTCGAGCACTTCTTCGGCCCTCGTCTGCTGGCCGAGCCGGGTGACGACGGTGCTGCGCAAGGTCATCGCTCCTCCGCCGTGGCCCGAGTGATCGTGCTCGCCTGCGGTGTCGCGTCCATCGAGCCAGACGACCCGCGCGGATCCGCCGGCCGGCAAGAGCGATGCGAACCCATGCTCGGTCGCAGTGCCATCGTGGTGCGGTGTCATGGGCGCGGACCAGGTGTGGCCGGCGTCCGAGCTCATCGCCAATCGAACGTCGTACGAGTACACGCTGCCGGGTCGCTGCTGCAGCCAATGCGCCGCCCAGACGCGCTCGTCGCCGGGCACGACGGACGGGAAGTCGGCCCAGTTGATGAACCAGTCCCGGCCAGCCGCCACGGTTTGCGGATCCATCCACCCGCTGCCGGCCCAGGTCGAGTAGCGGAGCCTGTACTCGCCTTCGGCCCCGGGCTCAATCCAGCTCATCACGAGCGTTCCGTCCGAACCCCGGGCGAGACTGGGGAAACGGCTGCCGGCCACGGCCGGTGCAGCGATCTCCCTCGCCTCGTCGAGCCACCGCGCATCGGGATCCGGACCGTGACAGGCGGCGAGGCCGGCGAGCAGGACGGTCGTGGCAAGAGAGCGCATGAGGACGGCGATTGTGACGGATTTCCGGGGATTTGCCGCAGGCGCTTCGCCCGGTTCCTTGCCTCGCCGCCGATATCGAGATAGTTTGCCGCGACTGGATCGACAGGCACGGCCCTTGGACCACGCACTGCATTGGGTGAGACGGCGTCAGCACGACCTGACTCGGATCGTGCTGGCCCTTTTCTGCCTGGCGTGGCTGCAGGCTGCGGCATTGCCGTGCGCTATGGCTCACTCCGGGCCGGCGCCGGCTGACGCTCAGACGGAGCATTGCCCATACTGTCCGCCGGCGGACTCGCCCGCCACGGCATGCCATGACGGCGCCAACTGCACCTACCCGCACGAGCCGCAGGTGGACGCCCGCGTCGCCGCGTCGTTGTTCGTCGCAATCGCGCCGGTCCAGTTTCTTCCGCCTGCCGTGGCGTCGACGAGCACGCGGCCAATGGCGGACAATGCCGCGGCCGAGCCGGTCCGCCGGGTTTCTCTGTCGGTCAGTTACTGCCGCTTCATCGAGTAGAGAGCTTCCCGGTCCACGTCCGTCGAGGACGCGCTTCCGTCTCGGTTTCCGGGAGGCTCATACATGGCACAGGTACGTCCGGCGCCTGCACAAGGCCGGTTGATCGACAGGTTTCCATCCCCGCTGCGAGCGTTCGCGGCCTGCATGGTGCTCGGCGCCTGGGCGACGGCGCCGCGTGCCGAGCCCACCCTCCCGCTGGCCGATGCGGAGCGACTCGCCATCGAGCGCGACGGTGTCCTGCAGCAACTCTCGCTCGAGGCGGCGGGCATGCGCGACAGGGCGGTTGCCGAGGGACAGCTCATGGACCCGCGGCTCCGCTTCGGCACGGTCAATGTCCCGACCAACACGTTCAGCCTCACGGCCGAGGACATGACGATGGTCGAGATCGGCGTGACCCAGGAATTCCCGTCGGGGCGCACGCGCGAACTCTCGCGCAAGCGCATGACCCAGATCGCGACAGCCTCGGAGGCGTCTGCCAATGACCGGCGACGCGTCGTGCAACGTGAAGTACGGCGCGTCTGGGTCGAACTCGCCTACCTGGCCGCGGCGCGGGAGCTGTTGGCCGGTCAGCAGAGCTGGGCCGAGCAGATGCGCAACGCCGCCCGCGCGCGCTATGCGTCCGGCGAGGGCAAGCAGCTCGAGGTGCTGCAGGCCGGGCTCGACGTCGCGATGCTGCGCGAGCAGCAGCTCGACCTCGACAAGGACGAGACCATGCAGCGCGCGAAGCTCGTTCGCTGGCTCGGTGAGGAGGATGCTGCGCGCGCCGGCCCGTTCAAGCTCCCGGCCCGTTCGGAGCTCAGGCCGCTTCCCGAACTCGAGGGCAATCTCGCGCAACATCCCGCTCAGGTCGACTACGAGCGCCGCATCGAGGCGGCGCAGACCGCAGTGGATCTCGCCCGGCAGTCGAACAAGCCCGGCTGGATGCTGGACCTGGGATACGGCATCCGCGGCGGCCAGATGGACGGCAAGGACCGGCCGGACATGCTGACGGCGATGGTCAGCATGGACCTGCCGCTGTTCCGCTCCAACCGCCAGGACCGCGAGATCGCAGCCGCGAGGGCGGAGGCGCAGGGGCTGCACGAAATGCACGCCGACCACCAGCGCGAGATGCGCGCGATGCTCGACGAGGCGTACGGCGTGGTGCGGCGCATCGGCGACCTCGAGCGTTTCTACGAGACGGACCTCCTGCCTCTCGCCGACCAGTCGGTGCAGGCGGCGCTGCTCGCCTATCGGAACAATCGTGCGATGGTGGATGAAGTCGTGACGGCGCGCCGCACGGCACTCGAGACGAACATGAAGCACCTGCGACTGTCCGCGGACCGTGCGCAGGCCCAGTACGAAGTGGACTACCTCGTGGGAGAGCAGCCATGAGCGCCGACCGGAAAGTAATGGGTGGGCAGGGGGTCGGAGGCGGCGGGCGTTGCGTTGCGGCCATCGGCCTGGCGCTGCTGGCAATGCTGGGGGCGGGCTGTTCGAAGCAGACCGCGTCCGAGCCCGCAAGCGTCGCCGCGACGGCCCGCAAGCCGCTTTATTACCGAAATCCGATGGACCCGGCACGCACGTCACCGGTGCCGATGAAGGACGAGATGGGCATGGACTACGTGCCCGTGTACGCCGAGGCGGCGGGGGCCGAGGTCCGGATTTCCCCGACCGTAGTCAATAACCTCGGTGTGCGTACCGAACCGGCGGTGCTGGGCAGCTTGCCGCGACGCGCCGATACGGTCGGGTACGTGGGCTTCGACCAGCACAAGGTGCAGCAGGTACGCCCGCGGGCCGAGGGTTGGGTCGAAGGCCTCACTGTGCGCAGCATGGGTGAGAGCGTCCGCGCCGGCCAGGTGCTGTTCACGCTCTACTCGCCGATGCTGGAAAGCGCGCAGCAGGAGTACCTCGATGCGCTCGAGGTCGGCAATCGCGACCTGATCGACGCATCGAAGGATCGCCTGCGCGCGCTCGGCCTCGACGCCGGCACCGCCGCCCGGATCGCGAAGTCCGGCCGGCCTTCGGGTCGAGTCGCGTACACGGCGCCGATCTCGGGCGTCGTGACCGAGCTCGAACTCAAGGAGGGGTCGATGGTGACGCCGGAGATGGTTGCGCTGACCGTCACGGAACTCGGCAGCCTGTGGGTGATCGCCGAGGTGCCGGAGGCGCAGGCCGGCTGGGTCGTTGCCGGGACGGCAGCCGAGATGCGCTTCCCGTCATTGCCGGGCGAGCGGGTGACGGGCCACGTCGAGTACGTCTATCCGGAACTCGACATGGAAACGCGAACGGTCAAGGCCAGGATCGTTCTCGACCGCCCGCCCGTGGCGATTCGACCCAACATGCTTGCATCGGTGAGCCTCGTCGGTGCCGGTGGGCCCGAGATCGTGAACATCCCACTCAGCGCCCTCATACGCAGCGGCACGGAGGACCGCGTGGTGGTCGCCCTGGGCGAGGGGCGGTTCGAGCCGCGTCGAGTCATCGCCGGCGCCGAGAGCGGCGAGCGCGTTGCGATCAAGGAAGGCCTCGCCGCGGGCGAGAGCGTGGTCGTCGCGGGGCAGTTCCTGCTCGACTCGGAGGCGAACCTGCGGGCCGGTCTCGGCCGGTTCGGCGGCGAGTCGGCGTCGGGGGGCTCGGCGCCATCGAAAGACGCGCACGACTGACCGGAGGCGATCCCCATGATCAACGCGATCATTCGCGCATCGCTCGAGAACCGGCCGCTCGTGCTGCTCCTCGCAATCCTGCTCGCCGCCATCGGTGCCTACTCGTTCGTAAAGACGCCGGTGGACGCGCTGCCGGATCTCTCGGACGTCCAGGTGATCGTACGAACGCCGTATCCGGGACAGGCGCCGCGGGTCGTCGAGGACCAGGTCACCTACCCGCTCACGACGGCGCTGCTCTCGGTGCCGGGCGCCACGACGGTGCGTGGCTACTCGTTCTACGGCGACTCGTTCGTCAATGTCCTGTTCGCGGATGGCACCGACCCGTACTGGGCCCGCTCACGAGTGCTCGAATACCTGAGCCAGGCGTCCGCGAGGCTGCCCGAAGGCGTGCGGCCCGCGCTCGGCCCGGATGCCACGGGCGTCGGCTGGATCTACCAGTACGCGCTCGTGGACCGCTCGGGAAAGCACGACCTCGCCGAGCTGCGCTCCATCCAGGACTGGTTTCTCAAGTTCGAACTGCAGGCGCTCGACGGCGTGGCCGAGGTTGCGACCGTCGGCGGCATGGTGAAGCAGTACCAGGTGGTCGTGGACCCGTTGCGGCTGCGCGGCTACGGGCTGACCCTCATGATGGTCGAGCAGGCGATCCGGGCCGGCAACCAGGAAGTGGGCGGGTCGGTCGTCGAGATGGCCGAGGCCGAGTACATGGTCCGCGCAACGGGCTACGTGAAGAGCATCGAGGACCTCGAGCGGATCCCGCTCATGTCCTCGAAGCAGGGCACGCCCGTGCTGCTGCGTGACGTCGCGGAAGTGCACCTCGGACCCGAGATGCGCCGCGGCATCGGCGAACTCGACGGGCAGGGCGAGGCCGTCGGCGGCGTGATCATCCTGCGCAACGGCGACAACGCGCGCGCAACGATCGAGCGCGTGAAGGCCAAGCTCGACGAACTGAAGGCCGGCCTGCCGCAGGGTGTCGAGATCGTGACGACCTACGACCGATCGGCGCTGATCCAGCGCGCCGTGGACAACCTCAAGCGGAAGCTCATCGACGAGTTCATCGTCGTCGCGCTCGTCTGCCTGGTCTTCCTGTACCACGTGCGCTCCGGCCTGATCGTGGTGATCGTGACGCCGATCGCGGTGCTCGCCGCCTTCATCGTCATGCGCCTGCAGGGCATCAACGCGAACATCATGTCGCTCGGCGGCATAGCGATCGCGATCGGCACGCTGGTGGATGCCGCGATCGTCATGATCGAGAACGTCCACAGGAAGCTCGAGCACGCCGCGGACGAGGGCTTCGACCGCATGCGCGCGGTGTACGAAGGGTGTCGCGAGGTGGGGCCGTCGCTGTTCTTCTCGCTGATGATCGTGGCGTTGTCATTCCTGCCGGTATTCACGCTCGAGGCCCAGGAAGGACGGCTCTTCGCGCCGCTGGCCTACACGAAGACGTATTCGATGGTGTGGGCGTCGTTCCTGTCGATCACGCTGGTGCCGGTGCTCATCTACTGGCTCGTGCGGGGCGACATCCGCCCCGAGACGGCGAATCCCGTCAACCGCGTCGCCGCGGCCGCTTACCGGCCGTTCCTCGAGCTCGCGCTGCGGGCGCCCTGGGCGGTGACCGTCGTCGCCGTGGTACTGGTATTCGCGACCCTGTGGCCGGTGTCCCGGCTCGGCACGGAGTTCATGCCCGAACTCGACGAAGGCGACTTCCTGTACATGCCGACGACGCTGCCGGGGCTCTCCACGGATGCGGCGCGGGCGCTGCTGCAGCAGACGGACAAGCTCATCCGCACGGTGCCCGAGGTCGAGCATGTGTTCGGCAAGGCCGGCCGGGCCGAGACGGCGACCGACCCCGCACCGATCGAGATGTTCGAGACCACGATCGAGCTGAAGCCACGCACCGAGTGGCGCCCCGGCATGACCCCGCAGAAACTCAAGGCGGAGCTCGACGAGGTGGTGAAGTTCCCGGGACTGTCGAACGCCTGGGGCTACCCGATCAAGACGCGCATCGACATGCTGGCGACGGGCATCCGCACGCCGGTCGGCATCAAGATCATGGGGCCCGACCTCGCCACGATCCAGCGCCTCGGGCGCGAGATCGAGGACATCCTGCGGCCGGTGCCTGGCACCACGTCCGTCTATGCGGAACGGACCGCGACCGGGCGCTATATCGACGTGGACATCGACCGCGTCGCGGCCGCGCGCTACGGGCTCAACGTCAAGGACGTGCAGGACGTCGTCGGCAGCGCGGTCGGCGGCATGACGGTGAGCTATACCGTCGAGGGGCTCGAGCGATACCCGATCAACCTGCGCTACCCGCAGGATTTCCGCGACTCGCTGGAGAAGCTGCGGGAACTGCCGCTCGTGACGCCGACCGGCGCGAACGTGACGTTGGCGGACGTCGCGCGCGTCGAAGTCGCCAACGGGCCCGCGATGATCCGCAGCGAGAATGCCCGTCCGTCGGGCTGGGTGTTCGTGGACATCCAGGGCCGGGACCTCGGCGGGTACGTGCACGAAGCCAGGCAGAAGGTCGCGGCCGATCTCAAGCTGCCGCCGGGCTACAGCCTCGGGTGGTCGGGACAGTACGAGTACCTGGAGCGCGCCGTCGAGAGGCTCAAGGTCGTCATGCCGCTCACGCTCGCGATCATCGTCCTGCTGCTCTACCTCAATTTCCGCAATGCACGCGACGTGCTGCTGATCCTCGGTGCGCTGCCGTTCGCGCTGGTGGGCGGCGTGTGGCTGCTGTACCTGCTCGGCTACGACCTTTCGATCGCGGCCGCGGTCGGATTCATTGCGCTCGCCGGCGTGGCGACCGAGACCGGCGTCGTCATGGTGATGTACCTCGACCACGCCTGGGCGGAGCGGCAGCGCCGCGCCGAGGCCGAAGGACGCGCGCCGACCCACGAGGAGCTGCGGGCGTCCATCGTCGAAGGCGCATTGCTGCGGCTCCGGCCGAAGCTCATGACCGTGATCACGATCATCGTCGGCCTGTTGCCCATCATGTGGGGCAGCGGCACCGGTTCGGAGGTCATGCGGCGCATCGCGGCGCCGATGGTGGGCGGCATGGTGTCGGCGACCGTCCTGACGCTCGTCATCATCCCGTCCCTGTACCTCATCGTGAACGGATGGCGGTTGCGGCGGGCGGTAAACTAGCGCCATGAACGATCCGAATACGCACGCCGGCAGTTGTTGTCCCCCGGAGCCGAAGACTGCCGCGCCGCCGGCGCCCGGGCACGATTGCTGTCATGCCGCCGCCACGCCGGTACCCGCCACCGAGCTTGCCCACGACTGCTGTCATTCGGCTGGGGCGGCCGTGCACGCCGCTCCGCCGACCCGGGCGTTGCGGCCGGGCGAGACGCTCTACGTCTGCCCCATGTGCCCGGGTGTCGAGAGCCCGGAGCCGGGCGCCTGCCCGAAGTGCGGCATGGCACTCGAGCCGGCGGTGCCGGTGATTGCGGAGGGCGAGGATCCCGAACTCCGCGACATGCGCCGCCGCTTCGTCGTGTCGCTGGCGCTCACGATTCCCCTGTTCCTGCTTTCGATGGCAGGCATGGCGGGGTGGTTGCAGTCGAGCCTCGTTGGAAGCGCGTCGGCGTGGCTGCAGTTGCTGCTCGCAACGCCTGTGGTCCTCTGGTGCGGCCGGCCGCTGCTCGAGCGCGGGGCCCGCTCGATCGCGACCCGCAACTTCAACATGTTCACGCTGATCGGCCTGGGCGTCGCGGTCGCGTATGGGTACAGCGTCGTTGCGACGCTCGCGCCGCAGGTCGTGCCGCACGCATTCCGGCACGGCGGGCAGGCCGCGCTCTATTTCGAGTCCGCGGCCATGATCGTCACCCTGGTGCTGCTCGGGCAGGTGCTCGAGCTGCGGGCGCGCGGGAGGACCGGCGCCGCGCTGCGTGCACTGCTGGACCTTGCGCCGAAGACGGCGCAGCGCATCGGGCCCGACGGCCAGGAGCGCGAGGTGCCGCTGGCGGACATCGGGGTCGGCGACCAGTTGCGCGTGCGACCGGGCGAGAAGGTCCCGGTCGACGGCATCGTCGTCGAAGGGCGTGGCGCGGTGGACGAGTCGATGGTCACCGGCGAGTCGATCCCGGTCGACAAGGCCGCCGGGGCCGCGCTGATCGGCGGAACGCTGAACGGGCCCGCGTCGCTCGTGATGCGCGCCGAACGGGTCGGGTCCGACACCGTCCTGGCCCGCATCGTGCAGACGGTGGCCGAGGCGCAGCGCAGCCGCGCACCGGTGCAGGCGCTTGCTGACCGCGTGTCCGCCTGGTTCGTGCCGGCGGTCGTACTGGTCGCGGTCGCGGCCGCGATCGTGTGGGCTCTCGTCGGGCCCGAGCCGCGGCTCGCCAACGCGTTGCTCGTGGCCGTGAGCACGCTCATCGTCGCATGCCCCTGCGCGCTCGGCCTCGCGACGCCGATGTCCATGACCGTCGCGATGGGCCGCGGCGCGCAGGCGGGCGTGCTGTTCAGGAGCGCGGAGTCCCTGGAGCGACTCGAGGAAATCGATACCCTGGTGCTCGACAAGACCGGCACCCTGACCGCCGGGCGTCCGGAAGTCGTCAGCGTCGTCCCGGTGG
>JBBIVG010000111.1:0-9630 GCA_037439865.1 Nevskiaceae bacterium | reverse complement strand
TCGGGCCGATGCGCTCGCCGCGCCAGTTGAGCCACAGCGCCGACTTCGGCGGCACGAGCGACAGCCCGTGCGACGGCTTGCGCGGCTTCCAGTGATGCACGCCGGCCGCGTAGTTCCACTGCCAGTCGAGATGCGTCACGTTCGCGCCGAGCACGGACGCCGCGTCGTGGAGCCGCCCGTCCGCGTACTTGTGCGAACCGTTGAGTAGCGTCTCGGGCGGGCGTCCCCAGTCGGCGTGCCAGTTCCGCTTCACCCGCTCGAGCCCGCCGTTGATGCCGCCCGACGCGATCACGACGGACTCGGCCGTCGCCTCGAACTCGTTCGTGGCGCCTTCGATCACGCCGCGGCAGCCCGTCACGCGGCCGTTCGTCGCGATGAGCGACTCGACCCGGTGGCTGAACCGCAGCTCGAGCAGTGATCGCCTCGGATGGGAGAGCAGGTGACGGTTGAGCACCACCGCGAGTTCGTGGCCCGTGCCCCAGACGATGTGCCAGCGCGGCACCGAGTTGCCCGGTGTGTGCAGGCCGCGCTCCACCCAGAGCGGCATCGGCATGAACTCGACACCGAGGCGCTTCAGCCAGTCGAAGATTTCCTCGTTGGCGCGGTTGACGTAGGCCTCGGCCCACGCGCGTGGCCAGTGATCGTCCGGTCCGAACTCGGCGAACGCATGCCAGTCGCGCAGGCCGAGCTCGGCGCCGTCGCCGATGCCGTAGCGCTTCTGCAGCGGTGTGCCGGCGAACCAGATCCCGCCGAAGCTCTCCTTGGCGAGCGCGCCCATGTTCTCCTCGACGTCGCGGTCGAGGAGCAGCACGCGCCGTCCGCGCTCGAGCAGTTCGATGGCCGCGGCGACGCCCGCGATGCCGGCCCCGATCACGACGACGTCGGACTCGTATCGCAACATGGGCCGGTCCCCCTTCGGTGCCTGTTCCGCGCGCTAAGTGGCGGCTGCTTCGTCCCGGAGCAGCCACCCGTCGAGCCTGGCTCGATAACGGTCCGGGATGCGCGCCGGGCCGCTGGAGTCCGCGAAAACCATCACGGCATCCGAGACACTGACGCACTGGCCGTCCTGGAACATTCCCATCCCGAACGTGTACGAGGAGTTGCCGATCCGCAGCACGCCGACGCCGATCTCGAGCGACCCGGGGTAGCCTGCTTCGCGCAGGTAATCGATCGACTGGTGCGCGATCAGGATCCTGTCGCCCGCCGCGGTCGGGATGCGCTCGCCGCCGAGCATCGCGGTGGCGGCCGCAACGCGCGCCTCCTCGTAGTACTGCGCGATCGCGACATTGTTGATGTGCCAGAGCGGATCGACGTCGGCGTAGCGCGCGAGAATCTGCACCTTGAGCGGGTAGTGCGCGGGATCGAGGCGGCGCGTTGGGACTTTGGTCATGGCTCGATTGACGCGGTGGCGACTGCACCGAATGATATCCGCCCACGCCCATGACCGCCGTCCAGTTCCGAAATACCGACGTCCGGCTGTCCGCGGCACTGGCGGCCACGGCCGCCGCCGTGCGCGGGCATGTCGTCACGCTGCGCGAACTGCTCGGCTACGTGGGCGAGCAGGGACTGCTGGTCTTCTGCGCGATCCTGGCGATGCCGTTCCTGATCCCGGTGTCGTTGCCGTTCATGAGTACCGCGCTCGGGCTGCCGATGCTGCTGATCGGGGTGGCCATCATCCTCGGACGAGTGCCGTGGCTGCCTGCCCGGCTGATCGATCACGAGTTGCCCGTCGAGACGGTGCAGCGCGTGCTCGGGCAGGCGCAGCGCACGGCCGAGCGCTTCGAGCATCTCGTCAAGCCGCGGCTGCTGGCACTCACCGCCTCCACCGCCGTGAATTCGCTGCACGGCGTCACGCTGGTCGTCGTCGTGCTGCTCCTGATGGCGCCGCTGCCGTTCGTGCCGCTCGCGAACACGCTGCCGGGGATCGCGATCATCCTGCTGTGCCTCGGGATCGCCGAGCGCGACGGACTCCTGCTGCTTCTGGGCTACGGCGTGGCCGCGATTTCGACCGTCTACATCGGGACCCTGATGTGGCTCGTGGTCGAGGCGGGGCTGAATCCGCAGTCCGCCATCGCCCTGTTCACGGGCTTCTTCGCGCGCTTTTTCGGCAGCTAAGTCGCTGGCGCGAAAGGCGTTTTCGACACGCGGCCGGCCTGCCGGGCCGCTTCGTGTAGAATGCGCCGCGAGTTTGCCGCCGCGCAGTCCGGTCTGCGCTATGGAAAATTCGGTGCCTGGCACCGATTTTCCCGCCGGAAATTCGGTGCCAGGCACCGAATTTTCCATGGCAGGCTCATCGTGGTCTGCATCCTGCGCCCCCGATCCTGTCATTGAATCGATGACGCTTCGACCGGTTCCCGCCTGGCGGGAGAAGCGCTATGGAAACCACATGTCCTTCGACCAGTTCGGCCTCCCGGTCGCCCTCCTGCGCGCCGTGCAGGAAATCGGCTACACCGTTCCCACGCCCATCCAGGTCGCCGCGATCCCCGCGGTGCACGACGGCCGCGACCTGCTCGCCGCCGCCCAGACCGGCACGGGCAAGACCGCTGCCTTCGCGCTGCCGCTGCTGCAGCGCCTCGACGAAGAGCAACCGCACCCCCGTGGATCGCGGGCGCCCCGCCTGCTCGTGCTCGTCCCGACCCGCGAGCTCGCCGCGCAGGTCGGTGAGTCCTTCGAAGACTTCGGCCGTCACCTGCGCCAGCGCACGCTGCTGATCTTCGGCGGCGTGAGCCCGCGCCCGCAGATCGACGCGCTGCGCCAGGGCGTGGACATCGTCGTCGCCACCCCGGGCCGCCTGCTCGACCACATCAACGAACGCGCCATCGACGTCTCGCAGGTCCGCTACCTCGTGCTCGACGAGGCCGACCGCATGCTCGACATGGGCTTCATCCGCGACATCCGCCGCGTGCTAGCCACGCTCCCGCCGCAGCGACAGAACCTGCTCTTCTCCGCGACTTTCTCGGAGGAGATCCGCACGCTGGCGAAGGGCCTGCTGCACGATCCGCTCACGGTCGAGGTCGCGCCGCGCAATGCGCCGGCCGAGCTCGTCGAGCACCGCGTCCACCTCGTCGAACAGGGCGACAAGCGCGCGGTGCTGAGCCACCTGCTGCGCGAGGGCGCGACGCCGCAGACGCTGGTGTTCACGCGCACGAAGCACGGCGCCAACCGACTCGCGGAGCAGCTCGGGCGCGACGGCATCCACTGCGCCGCGATCCACGGCAACAAGTCGCAGAGCGCGCGCACGCGGGCCCTCGCAGATTTCAAGGACTACAAGGTGCAGGTGCTCGTCGCAACGGACATCGCGGCCCGAGGGCTCGACATCAGCGAGTTGCCGCAGGTCGTGAACTACGAGTTGCCGCACGTTCCCGAGGACTACGTGCACCGCATCGGCCGCACGGGCCGCGCCGGCTGCACGGGCCAGGCGCTTTCCCTGGTCGCGAGCGACGAGCGCGACCGGCTGCGGGCGATCGAGCGCGTGCTCGGCCGCAAGATCAGCGTGCTGCCCCTCGACCGATCCGGCATCAAGTTCGAGCGCGAGCAGCCGCAGCACGCACAGCGCACCCAGCATGCGCCGCGCCCGCAGCAGTCGCATCATCCGCGCCAGCACCGGCCGAGTCGGCCGTCGGGCGGGCAGCGTCGGTGGAGTGGCGGGAGAGGCTGATGATCAGGATCGCGGCGGGCATCTTCGGCGTGCTGCTGGGTGCGTCGGCCGGCGGCGCAGCCGCGGCGGCGGGCGTCCCAGCGCCGGAAGCCGTCCGTGCCGAGGCCCGCGAGATCTTCGCAACGGTGGTCGCCTTCCAGACGGCCGAGGGTCATGGCCAGGTGCCGGTCATGGCGAAGTATCTCGCCGAGCAGTTCAAGGCCGGAGGCTTTGACGCTCAGGACATCGAGATCCTGCCGAACGGCGAGACCGCCGCGCTGATCGTGCGTTACCGTGGCAAGGACCGCAGCGCGAAGCCGATCCTGCTCCTCGCCCACATGGACGTGGTGGAAGCGCGAGCCGAGGACTGGGACCGCGACCCGTTCCTGCTCGTCGAGGAGAACGGTTACTTCTATGGCCGAGGCACGGCGGACGTGAAACAGGAAGTCGCGCTGCTGACGGCCACGTTCCTGCGCCTCAAGCGCGAGAACTTCGCGCCGTCGCGCGACCTCGTCATCGCGTTCTCGGGTGACGAAGAGACCACGATGAAGACCACGCGCGACCTCGCGAAGCGGCTCCAGGGCGCCGAGTTCGCCCTGAACGGCGACGGCGGGGAAGGCGTGCTCGACGAGCACACGGGAAAGCCCACCGTGTACTACATGCAGGGCGCCGAGAAGTACTACGTGAGCTTCGAGCTCACCACGCGCAACCCGGGCGGCCACAGCTCGCAGCCTCGCGCCGACAACGCGATCTACGACCTCGCAGACGCGCTCGAAGCGTTGCGCCGGTACCAGTTCCCGGTGATGTGGAACGACTGGACCATCGGCAGCTTCAAGGCCGCCGCTGCTGCAACGCAGGGTCCGCTCGGCGCGGCCATGGCGAAGTTTGCCGCAAACCCTCACGACGCCGCAGCAGCGGAGGCGCTGTCGGCCGACCCGCAGCTCGTCGGCAAGTTGCGCACCACCTGCGTGGCCACGATGCTGCGTGGCGGCCACGCCGAGAACGCGCTGCCCCAGTCCGCGACCGCGACCGTCAATTGCCGCGTGTTCCCGGGCACTCCGCTCGACGAGGTCAAGGGTACGCTGCAGCGGCTGGTCGGCGACAAGGTCGAGGTGAAGGTCATCGGCGAGCCGCATCCGAGCGATCCTTCACCGTTGCGGCCCGACGTGGTTGCGGCGGTCACGCGCGCCGTGCACGCGAACTACGCCGGCGTTCCAGTCGTGCCCGAGATGGCGGCCTACGCCACCGACGGTTCCGTCTTTCGCGCGGCAGGCATTCCGACCTACGGCGTGAGCAGCCTCTTCATCAAGGACAGCGACCAGTACTCGCACGGCCTGAACGAGCGCATCCAGGTGCCGTCGTTCTACGCCGGTCTCGACCACTGGTACCTGCTGATCCAGCAGCTGGCGGGTGCCCGCCGCTGAGCGGGCGTGCGACGGCGGCGCGGAGCGGCGCCAACGTCAATCCGACGAGTCGTCCTTCGCGGACCGCTTCGCCTGGGCGCCCATCGTGGCCTGCGCCGCCCACATCCCGACGAACATGGCCACCGCCACCGCGACGAAGAACTGGCCGACGACCGCCTCGATCCCGGCCAGTATCCGCACGCTGGGCGAGTTGGGCAGGATATCTCCGTAGCCGACCGTCGAGAGCGTGACGAGGCTGTAATAGAGGAGTTGGCTCCGCAGTTCGCGCGGGGACAACTCGGCCATCGGCTTGAGCAGGTGCAGCGCGTCCGGGTTCCAGATCAGCGCGAGGTAGTAGAGCTCGGCGAAGACCATCGCGATCAGGAAATAGACCACGACCATCGCGAAGACGCCGTCGAGCGTCGGTCGCTCGGAGCGGAAGGCGAACGCCAGCACGCCCACCGCGCAGGCGATGGACACGGGCACGACCAGTGCGATATCGACCGTCCGGTCGATCTGCGCCCACCTCTGCGTGATCCCGAATACCGACATGAGCGATGCCGCGACGGACAGCAGCCAGAACGCGGCCACGACCATCCGGCCGATGCGCCAGCGGGGATTCGCCCAGAGCGTGACCAGCATCAGGTTGAGCAGCAGGACCTGCATCGCCAGGTGACCCGACCAGCGCGACTCGAGCTTCGGCGACAGCAGCATCCAGGCGACCATCACGATCGTGAGCTGCAGGAATCGCCACTGGCGAAAGGGCTGCTTCGAGGCGAGATCCATCGTGCACTCTTGATTCAAGGCGGACGCGTCGCCGTCCCGGCGAAGTCTGGTCGCGCCGCGCCGTCCTGTAAATATTGCAGTGCACCGAGGCTGGGGAAGCGGGTAGCCCCTATGAAAGCATGGTCGTCGTCGGACATCATCGGCGACGCATGCTGCGGAACCTGCCCAATGCCCTGAGCATCGCCCGTATCCTGGCGGCACCGCTGCTGGTCGTGCTGGCGGTGGAAGCGCGGGAAACCGCGTTCACGTGGGTGCTCGTCCCTGCGCTGCTGTCCGACATCGCGGACGGGCTCCTTGCGCGCGCGTTCCATCTGCAGTCGAAGCTCGGCGCGCTGCTCGATTCGGTCGCGGACACTCTGCTGCTGCTCACGTCCTTCTATGGCGCATGGGTATTCCACCCGGAGATCGTGCGGCAACACTGGATGGCGGCAGTCGTGCTCATCGGTGCGTGGCTGCTGGAGTGCGTCGCGGCGCTCGTGCGCTACGGCCGTCTGTCGAGCTTCCACACGTATCTCTCGAAAGTGGCCGGCTACCTGCTCGGCATCTTCGTCGGCGTGCTGTTCGTGTTCGGGTTCCAGGCGTGGTTGCTGTACCTCGCCGTGGCGGCGAGCGTGCTCGGCAATCTCGAGGAAATGGTGCTGCTTGCGCTGCTGCCCGAGTGGCGATCGGACGTGCGCGGTGTCGCGTGGGTATTGCGGGAGCGGCGCGAGGACACGCGATGAAGTGGCTCGCCATTGCCAACCCGGCGGCGGGGCGCGCGCGCGAGGCCGATAGCCTGCTCGAGCGCCTGCTCGAATTGAGGGACGTCGACGCCGAGATCGTGCGTACCCGTGCGCCCGGCGATGCGACACGCCTTGCCCGGGAGTCGTCCGGCTACGACGGGATCATCGCGATCGGTGGCGACGGGACGATCGCCGAAGTGCTGCAGGGCCTCGACCTCGATCGCCAGCACCTCGCCGTGCTGCCGGCGGGTCACGGCAACTGTCTCGCGCGAGACCTGGGGGTGGCAAGCCCTGCCCGCGCGCTCGAGGCCTTGAGGCGCGGCACGACGAAGCCACTCGACCTCATGAGTGTCGGCGTCGGCTTCGAGGATGGCCGCACCGACCGCCGCCTGTGCGCGAGCACGCTGGCGGTCGGCTACGTGACCGACGTCGTGGAGTTCGGCAGGCGACGACTGCCGCGACTGGGACGAGCGGCGTACGCGGCTGCCGCGATGGTGGTCGTACCGCGCAGTTTCGAGGCGCGCGTCGATGGAGCGGGCGGGCGGCGCGCTTCGAGGCAATACACGGGACTCGTGATCAACAACACCATGCACCTCGCCAACTTCCGCGGCTTCCCGGACGCGAACGTGCACGACGGCCTGCTCGACGTGATGGAACTGGGCCATCGCTGGCCGCGACAGATGTTGCACAACCTCTCGGTGCTGGCCGGCAGCCGTGCGTTCGGGCCGTTGCGAATGCGCCAGGAGAGGTCGGAGCGGCTCGAACTCGCGGACCCCCGAACGCTCATGGCCGACGGGGAACTGCTGCGGCGAGTGGTGCGCGTGCACGTCGAGTGCCGTCCGGCCGCCGCGATGTGCGTGGCAGGGGGCGCATGATCTGGCACGTATTCGCCGTTACGGTGACGGGGTTCGCGGTCGGAGCGGTGTTCATGGCGCTGGCCAACCGCCGCGTTGCCGCGGAAACGCGGCGCTCGCGCTGGCTCAAGCTCACGGTGTTCTTCCTGATCGTGCACGTGGTGCTCGGCGTCGCGGCGCTGGGACGACCCTGGGTGACGGCGCTCGTCGCGGTCATCCTCGTGGCCGGTGCCATCGAGTTGTGGAGCGCGTGGCAGCGCATGCCAGTCCCGCGCCCGACGCGGGTCTGGCCGATTTTCGCGGCTGCGGTTACGTTGGCCCTGGCGGTGTCCTGGGCACTGCCGCCCCTGATGTTCGCATTCCTGTTCCTGGTCACCGCGGCGTGCGACGGTTTCAGCCAGGTGGTAGGCCAGCTGGTCGGACGCCACAGGCTCGCGCTGCAGATCAGTCCGGGCAAGACCGTCGAAGGGCTGCTCGGCGGGCTGTTTGCTGCTGTCGAGGTCGCGCTGCTCGTGCGCGGACTGCTCCTGGATGAGACGCCCGCGCGCACCGCCGCGCTGGCCGTGCTCGTCGGGCTGGCAGGCCTCGCAGGTGATCTTGCCGCGTCGTGGGTGAAGCGGCGCGCGGGCATCAAGGACTATTCGGCCGCGCTGCCGGGGCAGGGCGGATTCCTCGACCGTTTCGACAGCCTGCTCGGCGCGATGACGATCGTGGGTCCGGCCCTCGCGATCACAGGTGCGTGATCGCCCTTACATGCGGCGATGAAACCGGCGGCGTCCGGTGTCTTGTTCAATCCACCAGCGAGATCGGCGGAAGGCCGGCGATGTGCATCGTCTCGTCCTCGATCGTGACGTGTTCCTCGCTGCGAACCTCGTGGTCGAAGCGATAGACGATCCTCGCGGTGCCCTCGGTCATCGCGCGGTCCCACCGGGCGGCCCTTTCGACGACCGCATCGTTGTGCTTCCGCCATCCGCCGATCGCGGCGGTGCCGTGTCGCCGTTCCAGCCACTTCGTCACGACATGCGGCGCCGCGATGGTCGCCGTCGCATTGTTGCCGCCGAAGCCCTTCGAGTTCAGGAACGACACGTCCCAGTCCGCGGGCGCGCGGCACAAAGGTTGGGGCGCGAGGCGCAGGTGATCGCGCGAGACGTCGGCCGCGACTTCGTCGATCGTCGCGATGCCAGGCAGCACGCCGTGTTCGAACACGCCGAGTGACGACGCGAGCTGGTCGCCGCCCGCGGCCGCCATGGTATGGCCAACGAAGCACTTGATGGCGGCGACCGGCCAGTCCTCGATGCCGAATGCCTGCGCGACGCCGTTCAGGATTCGCGACTCCGTGGTGCGGTTGTGCGGCGTCCCCGTCCCGTGGGCCTGCACGAAGCTTCGACGGCGTACCGACTCTTCGCCGAACACGCGCCTCGCCCGCGCGATGGCCTTGCCTACGGTGATGTAGTTTCCGACGCCCGGGGAGGAAATCGACTTCTTGTACCCGTCTGCGTGGACCAGCACGTCGGTGACGGCGCCGTGAATCGTGGCCCCCAGTTCGACCGCCAGGGCGTCGTCGAGCAGCACGACGAACTGCGACCCCTCGGCGATCGTGAAACCGCAGTTCTCGGCGAACGGTCGGCAGGCACGCCGCAGGTCCGGCTCGGTGCGGCCGGCGTGGCGGTCGAGTTCCAGCAGTCCCTCGTCCGTGCCGAGCGCACCCATCGTCGAGAGGCCCTCGATGACGTCGGGGCAGAGTGGCGCCTCGGCCCCGCCGACGAGCGCGACACGCGACCGGCCCGACTCGATGTCGAACATTCCGTGCCGCAGGTTGTAGAGAAGGGTCGCGCAGGCGCCCATGTTGTGGCCGGTCTGGCCGACGCTGCCGAGCACGTACGCGTTGACGAAGTCGGCGGGCATCTCGGCCAGGCCCATCGGCACGTGCTTCGACGTGGGACGCATGCCACGGTATCGCGACCCGAGCAGTCCACCCGTCGCCTCCTGGTCAAGCTGCCCCAGGGCGCTACCCGCGTAGACGCTGACGCGGTCGGGTGCCACGTGCTGCATCAGCTTGTGCCAGCTCAGCCCCAGTGAGCCGAGTGCGTCGTTGGCGGCGAACAATGCGAGCTGCACCGCGCGCGGATGGCCACGACCGGGATACAACGCCTTCGGGTCGAAGCCGCTCGGCACCTGGCCGGCCGCGCTGACGTCGAGGGCCCGCGTCATCGGAAGGAGGACCTCCG
>JBBIVG010000110.1:9068-9709 GCA_037439865.1 Nevskiaceae bacterium | reverse complement strand
TCCATCGAATCGACGTACTCGCCGTGGCAGCCGAGCCCCTCGGCCACCTTGTCCCAGCGGACCTCGCCGGTGGAGGTGCCGAACGTCTTGCCGAAGCGCGTCATCTCGTTCGGGATCTCCATGGTCCACTCGGACTCGGCCATCACGACGAACGTCACCTTGAGGTTCTCGCGCGCGGCCGTCTGCAGTTCCATCGCGTTGAAGCCGGCGGCACCGTCACCGGTGACGCACACGACCTCGCGCCCGGGCGCGCCGAGCTTGGCTCCGTTCGCGGACGGGATGCCGGTGCCGAGCATCCCGAACTCGGTGATGCCGTGGAACGAGTTGGGCTTCGTGGAGGGTAGCGCCATGGCGGCCCAGAGCGAGGTCATGCCGCCGTCCGTGCAATAGACCGCGTCGCGGCCGAACACCATGCCGACAGCCCCGATCGCGTGCGCGGGGTGTATGCCCGGGCCCTTCCACGACATGATGCCCTCGCCAGCAGCCTTGGCCCAGGCCTGGAACGCCGCGCGCTGTCCGGCGACATCCGTGCGGCCCCGGCTCGCGATCTGGCGCCCCCGCAACTTCGCCACGAGCCCCTCGAGCGTCGCGCGCGCGAGGTGCGCGGCACTAGCTCTGCGTGACGCGGAACGTGAGGTCGA